>CAYTNI010000649.1:0-1508 GCA_964439115.1 uncultured Saprospiraceae bacterium | reverse complement strand
CCGTGCCCCCGTTAGCGCCGTCGAACCAGACCTCAAATACCTCCCCGTATTGGGTCAGTACCTCCCTCAACTGATTTCGAAAATAGGTAAGGTATTCGGGCGTACCATAATCGGCATGATGGCGATCCCAGGGAGAAAGATAGATCCCGAATTTTAGTCCGTACTCCCTGCAAGCCTCAGAAAGTTCGCGCAGCAGATCTCCCTCGCCGTTCCGCCAGGGCGCATTTTTGACCGAATGCTCCGTGTAGGCACTGGGCCAAAGACAAAAACCATCGTGATGCTTGGCGGTAATGATAATCCCCTTCATCCCTGCTTCCTTACATACGCGGGCCCACTGGCGACAATCCAGTTCGGTGGGATTAAAAAGCTCCGGCGACTCATCCCCAAAGCCCCATTCCTTATTCGTAAAGGTATTCATATTAAAGTGGACAAAAGCATAGTACTGCAGGTCGTGCCACTCCAATTGAGCTTCAGTAGGAACAGGACCAAAGGGGGCCGGCGGATCAGCCGGTTTTTCCTGGCAGCCCAGGGTTACCCATGCAAGAAAAAGACAAGCGAGCAGGTGTTGTGCGTGCATAATGGGACATATTTGGTCAGCATAAGCATAAATATAACACTTTACGCCTGCCGAATACCCTTCTTCCAAAAAAAACGTATCTATGCTTAGGAAGCAATACAATTGACATAAAAAAAACTTTTCATTATCTTTCTATCTCATCGAAACACACATGAACCGATCCATTAAAGATCCTCTAATGACAACTCCAACCCTTACAGATACTGCGCTTTCCCTCCATCTTTTCACCGTTGAAGAATATCACCGGATGGCAGAGGCCGGTCTGTTTGAAGGGCAGCGGGTGGAGTTGATTCATGGCAAAATCGTTGATATGAGTCCCAGCAAAAGTAACCATGCAGGCGTCATAGCCATATTGATTAAAACATTGTCGGCTGTCCTTACAGATCAATATATACTAAATGTCCAAAATCCAATACACATTAATAATGACTCTGAACCCGAACCTGATCTAATGGTTCTGCATTTCAGAAAGGACTATTATGTTGATGCCCACCCAACGCCCAAAGAGGCTGTTTTGCTCATTGAAGTCGCCGATTCCTCCCTCGAAAAAGACCAAAAAGTCAAACTTCCGCTTTACGCCGGGGCCGGCATACCCGAGGTCTGGATCGTCAACCTCCAAGACCATCAACTGGAGCAGTACCGCGAGCCCTCCGAAAAAGATTATACCAGCATCCGCATTTTGCGAACCGGGGATATGGTCGAACATAGCGCTGTGGGGAAGATTGAGGTGAAACAGATTTTGGGGGAAAAGGCGAGATAGCGCAGCATTGGTCTCTAAAGTTCTTTGTGGAAATCGGACCTGTCGCTTATCGCAAAGGGCACGAAGGGAAATGGATGAAAGGGAGTATTGCCCGGTGTTGGCTAAAGAAAGCTTAGGATCATGCTTGGCGTAGATAAGAATTGTTAAAAACACCCGCTATAGTTGGCCATG
>CAYTNI010000648.1:0-1516 GCA_964439115.1 uncultured Saprospiraceae bacterium | reverse complement strand
GTACCTCTTATGCTCATCGTCGGGGAAAAAGAAATGGAAAACGGTACGGTCTCCGTACGCAAACAAGGCGAAGGAGATCAAGGCACTATGACCATCAATGATTTCGTGACCTACTTCAAATCACTGATATAATTCTTTTTTAACCTTTTTCTGCAGGTTTGTTAAACTTTTAATAAACCATATTGTCTTTTCTATATTGAGAGGCCTTAAAGTGTAAATTGCACCAACATTCCAAAAACCAACTATTTGACAATTTTGTACGCATGAAAAAAACTCTACTTTATATCCTTTTTTTCATTGGCAGCCTTTCCGCACAGGCTCAGATAGCCTACAGCGGAAGTGAGGATGGCCGCACCGGCCGCAACCCGGAATTCACCGTCATACAGGTGTTTCCCAACCCGGCAGCGGAGTATTTCAGCATAACCCCAAACCTGAATGTAGAATACATTGCCATCTATAACCTGCTGGGCCGCCAAATGAAATCTTTCACCTACTCCGAATCTGATCGCTATTTCATTGGAGATTTACCAAAGGGAATGTACCTCGTCCAAATGTCAGGCCGAGATTCCCGGCTCATCACCACACAGCGCTTGTCAAAACGTTAATCGCTACCGCCAAATTATATCCATATCAAGGGGGCCGATATCCAATAGTGTTATCGGCCCCCTTTGATGTTTATGGCGTACTCACCGATACAGGCAATACTTTTCCGTTAAAAAAAGTTTGCCCGCTTTGCACAAACCAAGCGACAAATTCACCCATCTGTTCACTGCTCAACGGTGCCGTATAACCCGGAAATGCCGTTGCAAGCATTTCTGTCTGTACCGCTCCAAGCGCCAGACAGTTGACAGATATTCGACGGGGCCGGAATTCTTCCGCTAAAGTCTCGGCTAAATTGGCAAGTGCCGCCTTGGATGCACTGTAAGCACTCAATCCATTGAACTTAGCACTCCCCTGAAAGCCTCCCATGCTACCAATATTTACAATATGAGCCCCTTCCGCAGCATCAAGCAACGGCAGCGTCTGCCGAATCAGCGATACTACACCAAGGCAATTAACCCGGAACATCGCCAACCAGTCTTCATCCGTAAGCGCTTCAAATGGCTTGTGTATGAGCAACCCGGCGTTATTTACAATCCCAGACAATTTGCCCCATTGCCCAAGCTCCTCCATCAGCCTTGGCCAATCCGGAGAAGTCAAATCGAAAGGCAAACACCGAAGGCGATCTCCTGAATCTACCGCTTCAGCCGCCTCGCTGAGCCTGCGTAAGGCTTCCTGATCCCTCGAAAGCGCCAATACCCAATTGGAGGGATTGGCAGCAAGCGCCAGGGAAACTTCCCGGCCGATACCTCTGCCTGCTCCTGTAACAATATATTGTTTCATGATAGCATGATTCAAAGTGAACCTGGAGTAATATTCTCCTTTAGTATAACCAATGATTTCGGTTACGGGTTTTCCTGCGGGTCAGTTTTATGAATCGTGAAGTTCATTAACTTAGCGCTTTCAACCAATAGCA
>CAYTNI010000647.1:0-1523 GCA_964439115.1 uncultured Saprospiraceae bacterium | reverse complement strand
CGGTTTTGGAGAATTTGCTGACGCCGGTGAGGAAGACGAGTTCGAGGAGGGTGTCAAGTTCTTTAAGGACGCCGTAGAATCCTTTTAAAAGTTCCCGATTGGCCTTGGCGGTATCTAAGTTGTTTCCCAGGTAGTGTAGGATGGGAGCGTCGTATTCGTCCACGAGCACTACCACCTTTCCCCGTTCGGAAAGTGCGACAATTAATTCTCTGAATTTATCGCGTGCGGAGGGGGATTTTAAGTCAATACCCTGAAAAGATCCTATTTCCTGGATGCGTTCAGCCAGGGGCTCTTCCAGGCCGCGCTGTTCGAAGTTGACATCTTTTAGGGAGATGCGCAGAACGGGATGTTTTTTACTCCAATCCCATTTATCCTCGATCCAGAGGCCTTTGAAAAGCTCGCGACTGCCTTGATAGAGCTCATGGAGGGTAGAAATGGTGATGGATTTTCCGAAACGGCGGGGGCGGGAGAGGAAGTAATACTTACCGGAGGTTGCCAGCGCATACAGGTAAGGCGTCTTGTCCACATACTTATATCCATCTTCGATGATACCTCGAAAATCCTGCAGGCCGAGTGGAAGTTTTTTGAGCATTTGCCGATGGCGGTTTAGGGCAAAGTTACAAAAAAATCAGGAAGGACTTATTCGGTACGGCATTTCGGAATTAGGACATTTCCATCTAAAATCAGCAATTCTTTACTGTGTAGTTTAGTCAGAATGGTGAATTATGCATGGAGGAATTTGTACTTATTGAATGGTTTATTGTTTAAAAGTGTGTAAATAAATAAGTGTAACTGTCCCAAAAGGAATTACCCAAACAGGAAGGGAATGTCTAACTTTGCAGAAAATACCGAACTATGAAAAGAGCGTTTGTCTTTGTGGTCGTTTTGGCCGTCACGGTGGGCGTCTTGTCTGCACAGAAACAGGTTGTAATTGTGGAAGACCCGGGCGTGACTAAAATGATGGAGCAATACACTCAGGAGAACAAAGCCCGACAGGCTCTGGATGGGTGGCGCGTTCAAATATTAGCAACCCCTGATCGTCAGAACCTTGACAAGAGTTTACAGGTATTTCAAAGCCGTTTCCCTAATCTAACTGCTGACTGGGTACATCATAACCCTTATTATAAGATTCGCGTAGGGGCTTTTGCCACTAAGCTAGAGGCTATGCGGTTGTTATATTTGCTCAAGCCTGAGTATCCTGGGGCCTATTTGGTTTCTGACAATAAGATGAAACCAACGGAATTGCTGGGCAATTTTTAAATCTTTCACATGCCGGGAACATCACGCCATGGTTGGCGAAATATCGACTGGATTACGTTTTCCATTTTTTTAAGCCTGCTTGCCATAGGTTGGCTGATGGTGTTTACAGTTAATTATTCTGAATTACAGGGCAGTACAAACTTTCTAAATTCCACGTCAGGTAAGCAGACCATTTGGCTTTTCCTGGCCATGATGCTATTCGCCACGGTGATGGTTATTGACTGGAAGTTCTGGCAAACTTTTAATCTTTTGATTTACGGCCT
>CAYTNI010000646.1:0-1524 GCA_964439115.1 uncultured Saprospiraceae bacterium | reverse complement strand
ATGGAATACGACATTTTCATCTCCAGTGGCGGGCCCGGCAACCCGCTGCAAGGCGACGGAGAATGGGAGTTGCATTACTACCGATGGCTGCAGCAAGTATATGACTGGAATCGCTATGAAGCTGCGAAGAAATTTGTCTTCCTGATTTGCCATTCTTTCCAAATGGCTACCCACTATTTCAATCTGGCTACGATTACACCGCGTAAGAGTATGTCTTTCGGGACCTTCCCCGTTCATCTGACGGACACGGGAGTGCAGGACAGCATTTTTCAGGGGCTTGACAACCCGCTCTGGGCAGCTGATTTTCGCTATTATCAGGCCATACAGCCCAATATGGAGGCTATGCAGGAGATGGGTGCAGAGGTGCTTGCGCTTGAAAAAATCCGTCCGCATATACCGCTCGAAAGAGCCATCATGGGTATCCGCTTCAGTCCCGAAATCGTGGGGGTTCAGTTTCATCCTGAAGCAGACCCAAGGGGTATGATTGCCCACTTTATTGAGCCAGAGCGCCGTATGGCCATACTTGAAGAGCACGGCCCTGACAAATACCACCAGATGCTTATCGACTTGCGCAACCCCAGCAGAATTTCCCGTACCCACGATGCCATACTCCCGGCGTTTATCCGCCATTCCATCAATCATATCCGCTGCCAACAGCCGGTACTGGCCTAAACAACCCGCCTCCCGACCTCTGCATGCTTCAAAGAATATTTTGGCTAAGGTGCTTTTTTTGATTTTTTTGGAAAAAAATCAAAAAAACAAGTATTCATTCAGTGTTTTATTTTGCTATTAAAAACAGCAAACCACCCTCGGACTGACTTATAAGCTTGATTTACAGCATTTCAATAGGTTTAGGCCATGCTGGTCACCCGGTTTTTTTGTTCATTTTTTCATGCCCTGCACCATTGTCCTTTCAATATCTTTTGCACAGCGCACGAATAAGCCCTACCTTTGCACCGCCAAAACAACCAAATAACCAAATCAAACAGTTAATTTATGGCACAGGTAGAACTTGTCATGCCCAAAATGGGCGAAAGCATCATGGAGGCCACCATCCTGCGCTGGGTTAAGCAGGTTGGCGATCAAATCGACATTGATGATACGGTACTGGAGATCGCTACCGATAAGGTTGATTCCGAGGTGCCCTCTCCTGTAGCTGGTGTTCTCCGACAGATTTTATACCAGGTTAATGATACTGTTCCCATCGGCAAAGTAATTGCTGTCATTGATACAGAGGCCGGCGCAGAACCACTCGCGAGCCCCAGCATCGCTGAAGTCCCCTTTGTAGAAACGGCCACAGCGGCTGTCGCGACAGAAAAAATAAGCAATTCGGACGGTGACCGTTTTTACAGCCCGCTTGTGCGCAATATCGCTGCCCAGGAAGGTATTCACCTGAGCGAGCTGGATACACTCATCGGCAGTGGGCAGAACGGCCGCGTCACCAAAAAAGATATTCTTGCGTTTGTAGCGCAACGAGGGCAGCAGCCGGCGGCAGCCGTTCCGCAACCTGTTCCAACGTCAACT
>CAYTNI010000645.1:0-1528 GCA_964439115.1 uncultured Saprospiraceae bacterium | reverse complement strand
GTCCGGCAATCGCTTTAACCGTCAAGGCCGAACCTTTCAAACAAACTGAGTCGCCCTGGGATATGTCTTTCCTTACGGCCGGCACGATGTTTTTCACCGAAAAGTGCAAGGGCCTTTCCGTGAGACTTCCTTCAGGTAGCGTTAATCGGCTTCTTGGTGTTGCAGATAGCAGTGGTTATTCGCAGGTTAGAAAAGACCTTTTCTGTGATGGCCAGGCAGGGGTTCAGGGTGTTGAGGTCGATCCAGAGTTCAACTCCAACCGTTTTGTGTACCTCTATTCCAGCTCAAAATGTCCCAACCGCACCTATGGGGGCTACAACAATATTGTTATGCGGATGAAGGTTAGTGCCGATCTCGCATCCGTTACTGACATCGTAGAGATCATTAGTGACATCGGTTATAAACCTCAGGCTTCAAACCATCCTTTTGGTGGCCCTGGCGCTCACAATGGTGGTCGACTGCGTTTCAATCCGGGCGATGGCTTTCTTTATGTGACGACTGGTGACAATCATAATGGCCCCGGTCCTCAGAGCCCGACGGAAATCCGCGGCAAAGTGCTTCGTGTTGATCGCGACGGAAAAGCCGCAGCGGGAAACAACCCACCTGCGGGCTTTGATAAAAGAATCTTTGCCTACGGATTTCGAAACCCTCAAGGTATCTCCTTCCGTTCCGGTACCAATGAGCCCTACATTGCTGAAAATGGCCCTTGGCACAGTGATGAAGTGACAAAATTGGTGAATGGCGGTAATGGCGGCTGGGACCCACGGGGTAACGTTAATGGTAGACCAGAGTGTCCTGACAATTACTGCGGGTACTCTCCGAATCAAATGGGCGCCATGGACCCAAAGAAGAGGGCAGCCTTTATGCCAATGACTGATACCAAGGCTTATCCAAACGCCATGAGACCTGCTTGGAATAACAATGGTCTTTCGCAGGGCATGTGCGGTGCTGTCTTCTTGGTGGGTAAACAGTGGAAGCAGTGGGAGGGCCGATTGGCTGTTGGTTACGCGGGTATTGGTATCCACGGAACCCCAACAGGTAACCGCATCGACATCCTAGATATTTCCAAGGATGGCAAGACTGCGAAGCGTGAAGAAGTGCAATGGCCCACGTTCGCGGGTCGTTTCCGTCATTTGTCGCTTGGACCTGATGGTGCACTTTATGTTGCTGACGAGGGCGGCGGCATGATTTATCGCGTAACACCGAACTAGCATTGTGTTTTATAAAAAACGCGTTGCAGTGATGCAGCGCGTTTTTTTCTGGAGAGAGAGATGCGTAAGGCAATTTTGTTTTCATTTTTTTTTAGCTTTGTTTTGCCAGGTCAGATAGCTTTTGCTGACACAGAGCAGCTTAAGGTCTTGCTTCAAAGAAACAATTGCATGGCTTGTCACATGATTGATAAGCGTAAGTACGGACCAATACTTCAGGAGGTCGCCGCAAAGTATTCGGGAAGCCCCTCGGCAGTTCAAGAATTAGCAATCAAGATTAAGGCTGGAGGCGCAGGTGTTTGGGGTGCAGACATGATGCC
>CAYTNI010000644.1:0-1541 GCA_964439115.1 uncultured Saprospiraceae bacterium | reverse complement strand
GCTGCCTTTCAGGAAGTTAATGGTCTGAAAAGGAAGCACCTTCCTGCCCATCACGAAATTTAAAAAGTTGAGCATGTCGGGATTACGGAAAAACTCCTTGTCGGCTACTTCTGACCTTCGGAAGGCATCCATGATTTTCCTCCCGGTATAGTTGAAATCAACCTTTTTTTCCCCAAGTAGTCGTTCAATCTCCAGATTCAGCTTTTCTATCGTATCGGGTTCAAAAAAACCCCGAAGGATCATGAAGCCATCATTGACAAACCGTACCAATTCCTTTTGCCAACTCAGCGGAAAATGATGAAACTGTGAATCCGTCAGAAGGTGCTGCATGGCATTCGGACGGTCCAACCACGGAATATGTGGGTTTTCCGCCTTAAAATCCTGCTTACTCAGGGGCTCGAAAATGCTTTTTTTCAGTCCATACCGGTCATATATCTGCCGGTTCTGCAGCAATCTCTTGGCATTAAGCACATTGTGTAAAATATAAGCGGTTTTCCAGCCTCTCAGGGCACCGGTGTAATGTTTGAAAAGTTGTCGCAAATCTGGCATGACCTGTTGTATTTGCTGAAGTTACTGGCCTGGCACTTACCCCCCCCAAGTGACTGAATATCATTTAAATAGATGTCACTTTTTCTAGTAAAACTCAATAAAGTGATACAAGCCAAACAATTGGCATTGTCAACTTGGGAAAAATCAAGTTCGTCCTTGCTCGCAAGATAAAAAAAATGCCTGAAATGGTTGTTTTGCCAGAAAAGATAAAAAGGATTTGGGGTTATTGGCGCACCGGACGGACAGTGGCTCGGGGTGTACCATCTACTCGGGGAGCCTCAGGTCTTGCTTTGGGCTGGGTATTTCGTGAAGCACAAGGCGGCGTGAATAATGCCTGAAAATCAAAAGGTCGGCAGGGTTTTATAGCGTCCCAGTTGAACCCTTCCATTTTCATGGTCTCGTGGTCTGCCTGCCGCATGGGGTCCATTTTTGATTTGGGTTCAGCCAGGAACTTGATGCGTTGAATCTGGTTGTCTGCAAAATACATGACCATATCGCTACATTCGGTTTTATTGACCCCTATGTAGGCGCCGGAGTCATCACGGGCGTAATACACCGATTGTGCATTCCCATTCACATCTGCAATACGCATCTCTCCTTCTTCGAAAGAAGCGGTGATGGTTCGGCCTTTTATTTGGTTAAAGAATTTCTCGTCTGGAGAATTGATAATAAATGCCCGATCGCTTAATAGAATCTGATGGATGCGTTGTTCTTTGAGGGTTACCCGTATGGTGTCCGATGAGAATTGCGTCGTATCAGACCACAAAAAGGGGGAATCGAAAAGCGTGAAGGTACTGTCAGCAGTTTGATAAGACAAAGAATCGCATACCGCCTGAAGGTCGCTTTTGAAGATACGAACATCTCTAAAGGCAAGTAGAATCCTGCTGCTATCGGCATTCAGAGAATCTTTTGGAATCATTAGAGAAATCAAGGTATCGGCGCTGAGGAATAAGGTATCCAATTCCATAATAGACTCCAGCCAGGGTCGGCCC
>CAYTNI010000643.1:0-1545 GCA_964439115.1 uncultured Saprospiraceae bacterium | reverse complement strand
AAATGTATATGCTAGTCCAAGGATGCCAAACGTAGTGATAAAAGCTCCGCGGGTAAGAGAGGATGGCCCGTAAGCAATGAACAAATTAGCAAATACAAGCATCAGGCCGAGCAAGACCCCAAAGATAATGAGCGTGAAGCGATAAAAGCCAATTTCCTTTTCCGCCGGAAAAACAGCGCCTACAAAGGACAGCAAGAGGAGTTTCCCTGCCAGTAATGCCCATACTCCGCCGGACAGCACAGCCAGCGATTGCCAATGGCCAAACGGCAGGGGAATTTGAAAATGACGGGTAAGCAGATAAATAAATACGCCCGCATTAAGCCCAAAAAATCCATATAGCACATAAAACGGGAACGCACCGGAGTTCTGGCTTTCGCGATAAACCTGATTGAGCATATTTTCATTGAGCAGCCCTCTCCAGGCACGCAAGATGAACGGCCGGAATATGGTCAGAAAAATAGTGAGCAGGGTGAGGGCAGCTACGGTTACTGAAAAGATGAAAGTTTTGTACTTTTCCTCCGAGGTGAGGCTGGGGCGCTCTTTTTTTACAGAGATTTTGGGCTTCGACTCCAGGGGCGTTGCAGCATGATAAATATCGAAAGGATTTCCTGGCTTGCCGGTGGCCGCCAGGGACAACTCCGGTTTGAGGGCTGTGGCAGGAAGACGCGGTGTGAGGTCGAAAGGGTTAACACCAGATTGCCCCCAGGAGGGAATACCTGCGAGACTCACCAACATCCACCCCAAAAAAACCGCTTTCAATGGATTGGGCTTTTAAATTTTGGCAAAGATACGAATATCATCGGGTATTTTTGTCCTGTCATTCAGTGCAGATGAAAAACAGCACAGTATTTCGGGTAATGTTTTTAGGGGTAATAGCCATAGCGGGTATTACTGCGCTTCAGTCTTATTGGGTAATCAGCTCCTGGAGCCTGAACGAGGAAGAGTTTCAAAAAAAGGTAAATCTGGCCCTGTACAATACAGCCAAAAGCCTGGCAGATCTCAATGGTCACACCCTGCCGGCGCGAAATGTAGTGCGGCAACGCAGTGGTAACTACTTCGTGGTAAATATCGCCTATGAAATTGAAACGGAAGACCTCGAATTCTTTCTTCAAAAAGAACTTGAGGCGCTGGCCCTTAACATAGATTTTGAGTATGCGGTTTTCGACTGCGATACCGACGAAATGGTGTACGGCAACTATGTAAGTTATTCTCCTTCTACAAAATCAGGCACCAGAGAGGGGGTGTTACCCAAACACAGTGAATTTACCTATTATTTTGGTGTTAAGTTTCCAACCCGCACAGCATACCTGTTCACCCGGATTCAGCTTTCTATTATATTTTCCGTGACGCTCATGCTGGCGGTGGTCTTCTTTACGTATTCCATGTATGTCATTCTCAAACAAAAACAGCTTTCCGAAACCCAGAAGGACTTCATCAACAACATGACCCACGAGTTCAAGACGCCTATCTCCACTGTCGGAATTTCTGCAGATGTATTCCTGAACAGCCCCGCCATACAGGCAGAGCCACGGTTGATGCAATACG
>CAYTNI010000642.1:0-1552 GCA_964439115.1 uncultured Saprospiraceae bacterium | reverse complement strand
GCCAATACCGTGCCCAGCGCCTCACACCAATTCACGAAGGTCGTTTTGCGGTAGGCCAGGCGGTAATTCATCAAAATTTCGTGCTGCTGGAACGCCGTGAAAGCCTTCCACTCCGCGGCTGTGAACACCTGTTCCTGGGTACAGGCAGCGCGCACATCTGCATTGCCGGAAAGCGCAAACCGCTCCTCCAGCGCAGCGATCGGGAGCGCCTTATCGGCGTCCAGATCGTAATAATGTTCAAACAACTGGATAAAAATCCACTGGGTCCATTTATAAAAATCAGGAGAAGCTGTACTTACTTCGCGCGACCAATCAAAGCTCAGGCCCAGATTTTCCAGCTGCCCCCGGTAACGGGCAATATTTTCAGCCGTAGAAATGGCCGGGTGGACACCTGTCTGGATGGCATACTGCTCTGCAGGCAACCCAAACGCATCGTATCCCATGGGGTGCAGCACATGGAAACCCTTCAGGCGCTTATACCTCGAGAAAATATCGGAAGCAATATAGCCCAGCGGGTGGCCTACGTGGAGGCCGGCACCGGAGGGGTACGGAAACATATCCAGCACATAGAACTTGGGCTTTTCGCTGGTGTTGCTCACCTGGTAAAGCTTTTGCTCTTCCCATTTTGTCCTCCATTTCTTTTCGATGACCCTCGGATTGTATTCCATGGAATTGTTTTTTAGTCGCGTTGATTTTGTAATTTTCCGCAAAAATATCCATAAATATGGAAAATATTATCTGTAAATAGCCTAAAACGATTCTCCGACAAAAAGCAAAGCGGGGCTTTTGGCACTTATTCCTTAATTTAGAACCAAATTCTGTAACATTTTATCCAAAACTTACAATGAAAGCAGCACCTTGCGCATCCTCAACATGGCTCTTGATCCTGGTAATGGGCTGTTTGCCCGGAGTCGCACGCACACAACAGGTCGTCAGCAATGCCTTTACCGAGCAGGAACTGCGTACACTGGGTAATATCACCCCTTATTCGCCCGGGGTTACCGGCTTTGACAACCGGTACGAGGGCGTAAAGGGAACACCTTATTGGTATGACAACTGGCAGAGCGGGTACGTGGTCGTTCAGGGAAAAGGCAAACTCGAAAAAAGCATTCCACTGCAGTTGGATGCATACAACCACATGATCTATTTCCGGATAGAAGATAAGGTTACAGGATTCCTCCCAGCCAAATCGGTTCAGTCTGTAGTACTTGACGACGGCAGCGTATGGCAGAGTTTTCCGGAGGCTATGGTGGCCGGAAACAAAAGTGAAAAGTGGAAATTTTACCGGGTGCTGCACCAGGGCGACTATCTTTTGCTCGGGAGTGCCGATAAGATCTTAAAAAAAGCAGATTATCAGGGTGCTTATAGTCCGGATAGAAGGTATGACGAGTTCATTGTAGAAGAGGACTATTTTTTGTCTGCCGACCAAAAAAGTTTTCAAAAAATCAAACTCAAAGCCAAGCAGGTTCCCAAATTTTTTCCCGGGAGGGAAGCAACGGTGGAAAGATTGGTCAAAAAACAAGGCTGGGATACGGAAACCGAAGCCGGATTC
>CAYTNI010000641.1:0-1572 GCA_964439115.1 uncultured Saprospiraceae bacterium | reverse complement strand
GCCTTCCATGTGGATTACCTTCAGTTCCATTTCGGTGTCCGCTACCATGGTGGGAAGCTGGCTGGCCTACGGATTTTTACAGGCTACCGTGTCAGGGCTTATTTTTGCGCGCCTTAATCCCTGAAACCCATGGGGACTCCTTAATCCAAAATCTCCATGGCCGCATGGCACAAGTACCCGCATAAGAAACGCCTATTCGCGGCCCCGATTCGATGGCTATTTCAGGTAATTCAGCTTCCCTTGATTCTATCCATATCGGACTGTCCAATGAAGTGAGCTGCAGCTCATTGAAAGACGTATTCAAACCCATTGCCTGGCTCATGGCTCCCGGTCCGGCGCTGAGTCGATAGGTTGTTTTTTCCATTTTACGACGTTGTAACATCAGCGGTGTATTTTCTATTGGCTCGATAGCGCGTATCAGTACCGCATGTGGCATTCCTTTAGGGCCTGTTACCACATTAAAAAGGTGGTGTATGCCATAGCACAGGTAAACGTAAGCAATACCACCCGCTTCAAACATTACCCGGGTTCGGGGGGTATATCGGTTATTCCAGGCATGGCATGCTCGGTCGTCAGGGCCACGATAGGCTTCTGTTTCCACAATCTTACCTACAGCTCGGCCTTCTGGTAAGTCAGTTACCAGGTACTTACCCAATAGTGATTGTGCTATTGCAACCACATCTTCACCGGAAAACCAGGTATTGTCGAGTCTTTTGAAAAAAATATTTTGATTATCCATAAAAGCATTACCTTTGACGCTAGCAGCAATTCAGCCCGGATTAGCAACTCTACTTTCTCCTGAAATTATCTTTTCACTCTACTTTTTTTGCCGATGAATCTCACATCGCGTTGGGCTGCAATTTGCGGACTATTGCTGACCACTCCGCTCATGGGACAAAACGTCTGTCCCGACTGTATGGTTGATTTGCCTTCCAACTTGCCGGAAGACACGCTTTTTCTTGACGCGGCACCTTCCGGCCGTGTGGGTGAGCCTTATTCAGGGGTTATCTCCTTTCGTTTACCTCGCACCACGACGCCGGTAGCTGCAATGGATAGTACGGTTACACCTGGAGTCACTATTCAGCAAATTACTGTCACAGGACTGACTAACCTACCGCCGGGGCTGGATTGGTATTTGCCGCAGGCCGTTTTCCCGCTCCCTGATTCCACGGATGGTTGCCTGCGCATCTGCGGTATCCCTTTGCAGGCAGGAACCTATCTGGTGCATGTAGTACTTACCGCACAGGTCTTTGTATTCACTCAAACGGCATCCTTCAGGTTTCCAATCGTCATTGAGCCGGCGCAGCAATTCACCAATGGATTTGCCATGACCAACGCTTCTGCTTGTGGTGCGGCACGCGTAGAATTTGACAACCTCATTCCATCCTCCGGGCATCCTGGCTTCTCTTATCTTTGGGATTTTGGCAATGGCAACACTTCCGTTTTGGAGAATCCTCCTCCCCAGCAATATGACACTCCGGGGCAATACTCTGTTCACTATCAGGCTATAGTAGATACATTTGGCTATAAACTTCACCGGGTTCGTTTAGAGTCTGTGGGCTGTAGTGACCT
>CAYTNI010000640.1:0-1574 GCA_964439115.1 uncultured Saprospiraceae bacterium | reverse complement strand
ATGGCGAACCTTCAGCAAAAGTTGGATAAGCTCAAGCGCCAGGCCGTCCTGCAAAGTCGTTCTCTGGACACCATGATCAACAAGGCGAACGAAAAGGAAAAAATGCTTGCCGCGATACCTTCCATCAAGCCGGTGCGTTCCGATAACCTCAGCAAAGGCGTTCCGCTCCTCTCCGGCTTTGGATATAGGATTCACCCCATCTACAAGGTTCCGCGGATGCACTCCGGCATAGATTTTACAGCGCCCAAAGGTACACCCGTGCAATCTACCGGTGCGGGTACAGTGGTTTCGGCAGGTAATAAAGGAAACGGTTACGGACTTTGCGTGGTCATAGACCACGGATATGGTTATCAAACGCTCTATGCACACCTGAGCAAGGTGCTGGTGAAGCCCGGTCAGAAACTGCAACGCGGCCAGCAGATCGGCCGGGTCGGCAATACCGGTACCTCTACCGCCCCCCACTGCCATTACGAAGTTATCTATAAAGGAAAAAAAGTTAATCCAATCCACTACGTGATGGACGGTCTCTCCCCCCAACAGTATCAGGAACTGGTCAAGGTTGCTGAAACCGCCAACCAGTCCTTCGACTGATTCGCAAGAGGCCAAATATACTATGAGGCTGCGGTGTTAGCCGGAAGACTTCCCACATGGGGGGTCTTTTTTTTGATATCTCCTACCTGATTTTCGTCGAAATTTGCCTTCCATGCTCCTTTCCCCCATTAACTTTGCAACAAATTTTCTGCCATGAGCACAGCACCATCCGCGCAGGAACTCCGACAATGCGAAAATTGCCACGCGCCGCTCCGTGCCGGTGATTTGTTTTGCGGTGCCTGTGGCCAGAAATACAAGCCGGGCCGCGTGACGCTGTGGCAGTTGTTGCAGGAGTTTTTCAGCTCCCTCTTCAACTTCGATTCCCGTTTTTTTAAAACCATCGGTGGCCTCCTGCTACCGGGTAAGCTCACCGTGGATTTTTTCCTGGGTAAGCGCCAGCCATACCTCCATCCCGTACGCCTGTTTTTTTTTACCGCGCTGGTGCATTTTGCCCTGCTGGGCGTAGCACTCTCCGGGTTGGAAGATTTTGTGGCCAATCAACTGGAGGATCAAAAGCGGAGTGTGCATCGGAAGGAATTTCTGGCAGAGCTCGACAGCCTTTCTAATGCATTGAAAATGGCATCGCCCAGCCGCGAGTTGGGCGCAGGCATGGATACGCTGTACACACAGCTTGCCGCCAGCAGCCAGGGCGGGGATACGTTGTATCTGGGTTTTCTGGATGTTCAAAAAGGCAATTCGGAGGTGCGCTCCATGTCCTCTGTGGATGTTTTTACCCTCACACCCGATGCGCTGCTGGACAAATACGAGGTCAAGGGAGCAGTTAATCGCTTTCAGGTCAGACAGGAGCTTCGCATCCTTCAGAAAGGAGACCGCTTTGTCGCCTTCATGTTGGGCAACCTGATCTGGCTGGTGGCCCTGATGATGCCGGTGCTGGCGTTCCTGCTCAAAACACTCTATCTGCGGCGAGATAAATACTTCGTAGAGCACCTGGTATTTTCCTTTCACTACCACGCGTTTGCCTT
>CAYTNI010000639.1:0-1580 GCA_964439115.1 uncultured Saprospiraceae bacterium | reverse complement strand
CGGGGCGCTCCGGATCCCAGGGCGCCGTAAGATCATAAGCCATAAGATTGATAAAGTCGAAGGCCGCCATCGCATCATCGCGCAAATATTTGTACCGGTGTATCCCGGGCCAGGCCGCAGACAAAATAAGCCCTTCTTTTTTCAGCGCAGCTGCCAACTCCAGGATGAAATCGCTGTAGAAGCGGTTGACGGATTTCCACTCGAGGTCAAAATCCACCCCGTCCAGGTCGTATTGGCGCACATAGCGGATAATGGAACGCACCATTTGATGCCGGTGTGCAGGCGACATCCAATGGACCCAACGCTCCGAGCGCTGCGGCGTAAGACCACCGCCGGCCAGAGAAACCAAAATTTTGAGATCGTGCTTTCTGAGTTTGTTGACCACAGCACCCACATCTCCCGCTTCCATTCGAATCACCCCACGGGCATCCGGATTGGCAAAAGCCAGACAAACATGCGTGAGCTTGCTGAAATCTATGCTGTCCACCAACGAAAAACGATAATACGGCAGGTAGCCTACCATTCGAAAGTCAGACTGCGCCCGTCCGGCTGAAAGTCCCACAATCAAAAGTCCCAAAATCAAGAGCAGCTTATATCGGTTTTGCATGGCAAGGGATTCAAAATATGTCTCCTAAAATTAAACAGCTTTGACGAACTTTGCTCGACTTAATTGTCAACTATTTTTTTAGTTGCTTTACTGTTTTTTTAGTAGTATTGTGGATAAAACACAGGGTTATGCTTGGCAAGATAAGACAATTGTTCTTTTGGGTATGTATTTTCCTTTCATTTTCAACGCTATTAGAGGGACAAAATCACAGGATACAGGGGGTAGTGGTGGATTCGGCTGCAGCGCCCTTATCGGGGGCAACGGTAATTTTGATGCAGGCAGCGGATTCTGTGATGACGAGTTTTGCCATGAGCGATGGTAACGGAAAATTTGTGCTGACGGCTGTTCCCTCGGGGGCTTATCTTTTGCAGATCAGTTATATTGGCTACCAGGCCAACTGGCTGTCCGTGGAATTGGCGGGTAGTAGCACCAATCGGGACCTGGGCACGCTTGTTTTGGCGGAGGAGATTGCGGATCTTGCTACTGTGGTGATTAGTGGCGAGCGAAGTCCGCTAACGATAAAAAAGGACACGCTGGAGTTCAACGCAGCAGCGTTTCAGACCCAACCCAATGCAGTGGTAGAGGACCTGCTCAAGCAGTTGCCCGGCATGGAGGTGGAGTCGGACGGGACGGTCAAAGCTCAGGGGGAGACGGTTCGTCGGGTCACGATAGACGGGAAGGAATTTTTTGGCAACGACCCCAAAATTGCCACCAAAAACCTGCCGGCCGATGCAGTGGAAAAGGTGCAAGTCTTCGACAAAAAATCGGATAGGGCAGAGTTTAGTGGCATTGACGACGGACAGCGGGAAAAAACCATCAATCTTACCTTGAAGGAGGATAAGAAGAAGGGGGTTTTTGGAAATATCAAAGGGGGCTACGGCGATCAGGGTCGCTTCAACGGCAGGGGCAACCTCAACCGTTTTTCACCGGCTACCCGTTTGTCGGTCATCGGTCTGGCCAACAACACCAACGA
>CAYTNI010000638.1:0-1580 GCA_964439115.1 uncultured Saprospiraceae bacterium | reverse complement strand
GCCGAAATGCTGGAAGCTGCCGGACTCAAAGACATCGAAACTTATGACGCCGGCTCCTGGCCGGGCCTGGCTATCCACGAAATGGGCACAGCTAGGATGGGCAATGACCGAAAAACTTCCGTCCTCAACAAATGGAACCAAGTGCATGAGTCACCTAATGTATTTGTTACCGACGGCGCATGTATGACTTCTTCCGCCTGTCAGAATCCTTCCCTCACTTACATGGCGCTCACCGCCCGCGCGGCCAACTACGCTGTGGAAGAATTAAAAAAACTTAACATCTGATCTAAAATGACCAGAAGAGAAGCTTTAAAGCAAACGATGCTGTTCACCGGATATGCCCTGACCGCATCTACCGTACAGGCAATCCTCACCGGGTGTGAACCTGAACGCGTGGTGAACTGGACACCCTCCTTTTTTGATGCCGCGAAGGCCGAACTGGTGACCAATATGGCCGAAACCATACTTCCCGCCACTAAAACTCCCGGTGCCATCGAATTGGGTGTTCCCGCCTATATTGAACTGATGGTGCAGGATACTTTTTCTCCTGAAGACCAGGAAAAATTCCTTGCTGGATTGGCCTCTATCGAAGAACGGGCTCAAAAAACCTTTTCAAAGCCTTTCGCACAATGCAGGGTTAAACAGCAAAACCAGCTATTGGAAGAAGTGGATGCCGAGGCCTCTGCTGAGGGTATTGCCCGTCGTGAGGCGGTCAAGGCCAATCCCGAATTGGGAAAGGAACCTTATTTCAATTTCTTCCTCACTTTTAAGTCGCTGACTTTAGTTGGATATTACACCTCCTCTTATGCCGGACAAAATATTTTGTCGTATGATCCTATACCCGGCGCTTATAAAGGGTGTATTCCGGTAGAAGAAGTAGGGAATAGCTGGTCTTTGTAAAACTTTGTTATTTTCCCGGGATTGCCATCAGCCGGTAATCCCGGAAATTCGGCTATGTGAAAAATAATTGCAGACTCAAGGCAACAGGAATTGCCTAAAGTGTAAAATCATCACGGTAGCCCATAAGAATAAGTGCAATGTTTCTGCCCAGCGCGGCTCAAGTTGCGTAAAAAATAAACCCAAAAGTATTCCGGCGGGTATGGCTGCTGCGATCCAATGGGTCGTATCCAATCCGGGTTGAATGAGCATGGTTACCCCCGCGATTAGAAGCATCCAGTATAAAATGCTGATTTTCTTTTGAATTTGAATTGTCTTTTTGTACTGAAAACTGCTGTAGCGAATTAGGATTAAAACAATTACAATACCCATCAATACGGCTGTACTGATCACGGAGGATGAGCTAACATCAGACTGATTCAGCCAGCTAAATCCTTCTGTTAATTGCAGTTTGAAAAAATATTCGACCTTGTCATTTAGAAAAAACCAGGTGCCCGCTAAAAACCAAGGCATAAAAGCTCCACATAAAAGCACCAAACGCTCTTTGAATACTAATCCTCTGTGAATATTCAGGGCCGCTATAACCAGTGGTACGAACAAAATATAGGCCGGCTCAAACAAGGTTGAAAGAGCAATCCAGAATCCTGTGTAGAGGTGGTCGTTGCGAGAATCAATGTCGGGTT
>CAYTNI010000637.1:0-1581 GCA_964439115.1 uncultured Saprospiraceae bacterium | reverse complement strand
AGGTTCCTCCTTTTTATGAAACAAAACAGCCTGGATGCTTTCCCTGACTTTCAACGTCAATACCCCGATAATCCCGTAGCTCGGGATTCATCATTTTATAGTTTGAGGTCGGCACTACAACAAAGTGGGGTAGGCGCACTTGAAAAGTTTGTGGTACAGCAACCGGAATCTTTATTTCGGCCTATCGCCCTCGACTCCTTAGCGGCCAGATTACTGACGTCGGGCAGTATTTCCGAACTAACCCGGTTTATCTCCCAAAATCCAAAACTGCCCAGTACGCCCGCATTATCCAGTCGCCTGAAAGATCTGAAGTACCAAAGTGATCCTACTGCTGAAATGAGTGATCTTCAACCCTTTTCTCCTGCAGTTAATACCGCAAGAGATGATTATGCGCCGATTTTGTCTGCCGACGGCAAAATGCTCTTTCTTTGCAGAAATACCCCCGGAAGAGAAGATATTTTCTTTTCTGAGTTAGGTCCTTTGGGAGAATGGACAAGCCCTTTGCCTGTGGATGCATGGAATACCCCTTACAGCAGCGAAGCTCCGGAAAGTATCTCCGCCGACGGCAATCAGTTCTTTCTGTTTCGCTCCGGCAAGTTTTTTCAAAGTCGCAGAACTGCCGAGGGGTGGACTGCTCCGGAAGAGATGCCGACACCGTTCAATCAATTTACCTGGCAGGCAGATTTGAGTATTGCAGCCGACGGGAAAGCCATGCTCTTTGCCGCAGAGGATTTTCAGGGCGATATCAATATTTATGTCAGCCTGCTTCAATCCAATAATATATGGAGTACGCCCTTTTCCCTTGGGCCGGATATCAATACGACCAAGGCGGATCGCTCGCCATTTATACATCCTGATGGGGTGACCCTCTATTTTAGTTCTTATGGCCGTGGGGGCGAAGGCGGTGCGGATGTCTTTATGTCCAGGCGTCTGGATGAAACCTGGACCAAATGGAGTGAACCCGAAAATTTGGGCACCCCAATCAATACACCCGGAACTGATTGGGGCTTTCGGGTAAGTACCGACGGCCAGTTCGCTTATTATACCGCTACCATTGACGGGCAGCAGGATATCATGCGCTATCGTCTCCCGGATGCGTTCAAACCCGAACAAGTGGGCACCATAAGTGGAACTATGACGGATGCTTCCGGCAATCCCCTGAACGTGGAAATTATTTGGGAGGATTTACAAACAGGACAGGCGGTTCAGGTGACGCGCACTGACCCTGTTACCGGCGCATTCTTCGCCGTTCTGCCCCAGCGCACGCAATACGGCTACAGCATCCGAAAGCCCGGCTACTTTCCCCTTTCCGGTAACGTAGATCTCAGCACAGCACTTGGCGCCATCCAACTCGATAAGCCTATCGAGCTCGTTACGGTCGAAGAAATGAGGACAAGTAAGGTCGCTATTCCGCTCAACAACCTTTTCTTCGAATCAGCAAGTTTTGCCATCAAGCCTGAATCCCTGCCTGAATTGGACCGCCTGGCTGATTTTATTAAAAAAGAGAATTTGCGTATCCAAATTATGGGTCATACAGATAATGTAGGCGCAGATGAGACTAACTTATTGGTTTCCGAAAAT
>CAYTNI010000636.1:0-1582 GCA_964439115.1 uncultured Saprospiraceae bacterium | reverse complement strand
CCAGCAGATATACGCAGACCTTTGATTACCTGATAGCCAAGACCAAGATCGGTAATCACTTTTCCTGCAAATTCCTGCTGGTTCTCGAGGTTGTTGGTGGCTTCAAGGACTGCTCCGAAATATACGTTCCGCAAAAAGACAGACCATTTCTTTGCTGCGAGATTGAAGGTGAGGTTCACCTTTTCCGTAGGTACAGCATCCTCGAGGAAGATTCGGCTCGTTTCGTCGAAGTAAGTGCTCTTGATGGGTTCGAGCTGGGGGGAAGCCTTAATTTCACCCTGCTGCCGGGTTTGAGAAACCGTCGCCGCAAGGTCGGTAGTCAGATTAATTCCGCTACCGATACGGGCCTGATGAGATACAACAAGGTCTATCCCCTGGGTTCTGGTATCAATGGCATTGGCAAAGAAAGTGGCTCTTTCGGCGTTGGCTTGTGCAAACAGGGTGACAAGCTCAGCGTTGCCTCTTGGCGCAAATTGTCCGGTGAGAATGACACGATCATCAATATCTACCTGATAAGCATCAATAGTGACGCTGAGATTAGACTGCGGGATACGGGTGGTAAAACCCAATGAGTAGCTAATGGAAGTTTCCTCTTTTAATTGGGGAATGCCAAGTATGCGTGCAATTCTCGATGTATTGGAGAAAGTCCCTACTTCAAAAGGGATGCCATCCACAAATAATGTGGAGGTAGAATTAAAAAATATCTGATGCAGGGAAGGTGCCCGGAAACCCGTTGCCGCAGCTCCTCTGATCGAAAAGTTGTCGCCCAGGCGAAGTCGGCTGGCCAGCTTGAAATTGGTGGTAGTACCAAAGTCGCTGTAGTTTTCGTGCCTTATGGCAAGGCTCATCAGGAAATCCTCTGTGATATCAGCTTCTGTGTCCAGATAGAATGCAAGGCTATTCCGGAATTCATTGAGCTCATTTTCGGGTCTGAATCCTGGAAATACCTGTGCTCCTCCGGGTCGGGAACGACCGAAAAAGTCCGTCGCTCTCTGACTAGCCGGGGTTGTTGGCGTGACAATTTGCAGATTGTTATCGTAGGTAGCCCAGGAACTTGCTGACCCTGCAACAATCTGATAATTTTCCAAACGGTATTCGGCACCCATGGCGATATTTAGCCCTGAGAAGATATTATCCCACTTGCGACTCATATCGAAGTTGGTGGTATTTTGGCTAAATGAAAAGCCTCCTGCATCAAATGAAAAAGGTGTAGCATTTCCCATCGTTGCATTATTTGAATTTTGTACCCCATATCGGAAACTGTTGTTCCCGTACGTGTTGCTAAAATCTATATTCCAGGAATTTACATTTCCACGGATACCTACAGCCATAGATTGGTCAAGAATATCAGAATGAATTTCCGGCAAAAAGCCATTAATATAGGCAGGTGAGTAGGTTCTTTCCTGGAAGGGCATACGGTAAAAACCCGTGGCCAGACCATCACGCGCGCTGATGCCCCCAAAAGCATATACCTCGGCATTTTCCCCGACAGGGTAACTAAAGTTCATAAAAAATTTCCCCCCTCGCAATTGCGATTGCCCGATGCGCATGTTAAAATCCGATCGCTCCAAACCCCGAATGC
>CAYTNI010000635.1:0-1589 GCA_964439115.1 uncultured Saprospiraceae bacterium | reverse complement strand
GACGCATGGCACGCATTTCTTCTTCGGTGATTACTTTTGGGTTTTGAAAAGCTGGAGTAACTTCTTCGGTGGAGACCGCCGCCTGGAGATCCAGCTTTTTAGCCACAAAGCCCTGCTCGTCGCCCTCAATGGCCAACACCAAGCCTTCAGGTGGGCACAATCCGTTAATCGGACTGAAGGTGACTCCCTGGAGGTCAGTAGTGTACCACACTGTATAAGGAGCATCCCGGAAAGTAACAGTAGCTTTTTTGCACTCGTAGCCCAGGATTTTTTTAGTCTTTTTGTCGGTTTGCCAGTTGGTCGGCTTTTCAAAAGGCTCTTCCTGTAAAAACCAGGTAGTGGTATCTTCCCCTGAAGTATTGCGAACATAGTGGAGGAATTTACCGGCGCTGAAGTCCACATAATCTTTGCTATCAAAAGGCATAAAACGGCGCATTTGCCCCATACCGCCCGCCGGCATCATTCCCATCATTTGCTGCCCGGGTCGGGGGAAACTCCAGGTAGCCATATTTCCGGCGAAGCGAAGCGTTTGGTTGAGCGTGATTACGGTGGGCATCATACCGGCATCATCACCGCCGGACATACCGCCGCCCCAGCGCCGCATTTGCTCCGGATTGATTTGACGGGTAACTTCATATTCCAGCTCGCCGGCCAACTGCTGGCCTATGGCATAGAAAGAAATACACAGCGAAAGGATGGTTGAAAAAAAGGTTTTATTCATCATATTTGAGATATTTTAAATGCTGGTGCAAAGTTCGCAGCCTTTTGTGTTAAGCACTCTTACCTATCGTTAATTAGTGTTAATCACAGGTTTAAAAGCTTAAAAACCATTATTTTTGCCCATAAAGCATAGTGCAGTGAAGAAACGTATAAGGCGGATAATGGTTTTGATGGTCCTTAGTATCCTGGGTGCTAATCTATTTCAGGGTTACTGGCTTTATCAGGCCTATAATTTTAATCACCGCCAAATATCCCGGCAGTTGAACATTGCGCTGGGAACTGCCATTTCGCGCTCGGAATTGAGTAATGTCGAGCGGCTGGTAGGCAATCTCGACTCCATTGGAAATGCCGTATTGTTGCCTGTAGGGCAAAAGTGGACATCTGTTTCAAATACCCAATCTATAAATCCCGTCACCCAGGATTCTTCAAAAAACCTGGAAATGGGTATCAGATATGCCCGCTCCATAGTTCTTGAAAGACATCATGAAGAACGCGACAGCATCAGGCAATACGCTGACACTTTGGCAAGGCGAATTTCCAACATGCTGATAGTTAACAAAATGTACAACAGCCCTTTAAATCTCCCGGAGTTGGATTCGCTTTATCGGGAGGAGTTGCAAATGCGAAACATTGATGTTGCCTTTACCTTAGACACCTTGCGGATTTCAGGAAACAGGGAGCCTTTTCAGGAAAATGCCCCTCTCGTTCGGATTGGCGAGCCTATTGTTACGCGCACCCTGACAATAAATCCACTGAGCAGGCTGGGGGTGCGTGCAGCATTTCCCAACCCGGCTCCGGCGATAATTTCCCGGATGGCAGGCACCTTGGCCGGAAGTGTCATACTCCTGATTGTGACCACCTGGGCGTTC
>CAYTNI010000634.1:0-1596 GCA_964439115.1 uncultured Saprospiraceae bacterium | reverse complement strand
TTAAAAAATAGCAGGGCAGATTACCCCATCGTATTTAAATGACCAGGATGCGTATCCTAAAAAATACTTGTTTCCACAAGGGATAGCCCCCAACGCATCCGGCTGCTTCCAAAATCGAAGTTCGTAAAATGCTTAAACTGGAGGATCTTAGTAAAAATACTTTTTAAATTTGAGGTCGCTGAAGTGTAAGAGATTTCAACCAAAAGGAGCACAGTTTAGGCGAGAAAAAGCCCAGGAAGGGGCATTCCAACTACTGTAATTGTCTATTTATAGTAGATTTAAGTCGTAAAAAACATCAAGTTTTCCCTTTTTGAAATAGCCCTTGATTTGAAGGCTATTTCAAAAAGGTACCTGCTATAGCTTGCTAAGCTACGCTACAACTGAATAGGTCTGTCTGGTAAGTACTGCGCCCTGATTTTGCTGCTCCACCAGCCAGAGTGCATCCGTTAATTTATCGGTAACCATACCCTGGACAGACAGCCCGGTTTCCCGAATTAGCTGCTCCATCAAAGGCAGAGACGCTATTTGGTTTGTCTGATTAGCAATCTTGAGGCTTGCAAAAGCAAACAGTTGATCAGCCCAGCAAGACTCCGCTGAAATTTTCTCGCGGTTGTTATCCAAAATCTGACGAAGTTGCTCTTCGCAAAGCGTGCCGAACCCAGCTTCCCCGGACATCACCACCTGCAGAAAGCGGCACTGAAGATCCTGTACCAGGCATAGTTCAGTAACACCCTCACGGCGGATGGTGTCCACCAGCGAATTCAGCCAAAGTGCGTCCTCCACCTGTGGGTTGCCGGCCATTGCCGTGGCAAACATTGACTCCTGGCCGAATTTGTATCGAAGAAATCCCTCAATTTGAGAAAAGGGGCATACTACGAACAACTTTTTGGTACTCATGATTTTAATTTTTGGTGGGTGATTCAATAATTGGTTTCCGGCCAGAGTCTATGCCCTGTGCCTGAAACAGAAAAGCCCTGCACCGATAGCAATGGCAATGCACAAACGATTGGAAATTACATCATCGCTGAATGCCAGACCCACCCAGGCGAGCAACATTAACGCCAGGGCAAGTTCCGTTCCGGGGAACCTGCGGCCTCCGGATTTTTTTTGGGCATTTTGCACCAACTCACCGGAGCGGAGTTCAGACTCCTGAATTCCCTGAAAGGCTACCGTACCTTCCGCGCCTGGAGCCGCCGGGTACGAACAGAAAACATCCAAAGGCTGTTGATTCATTTTCGGTCTTTTTTGGTGTCCATTAAGTGATTCCCTTCGCCCTGAAACTGTCTAATGATAGCAGAAAACCAGAACGCCACAAAGGTGAGGCGCTTTATCTATATATTTTTATTTAACTTTACGATGTCTTGCATAAACGTTTTTTATGGATTACACTTTGAATCAATTGCGAATCTTTCTGAAGATTTCCCAAACCCAAAGCATTACCAAGGCGGCGGCGGAGTTACACCTCACGCAGCCTGCGGTATCCATCCAACTGAAGAACTTTCAGCAGCAATTTGATATTCCCCTCACCGAGGTAGTGGGCAAAAGGCTTTTCGTCACGGATTTTGGCAAAGAAATAGCGCTTTCAGCCGAACATAT
>CAYTNI010000633.1:0-1605 GCA_964439115.1 uncultured Saprospiraceae bacterium | reverse complement strand
GCAACGATTTGCGCGGTTCCATCAAGAGCACCGATCGCAGCGATGCCGGCGCCGCTGCCGCTCATACCCTGATTCAACCTGGGGAGCAGGTTGAATATCTCATTCCCGAACTGCATGAGCCACCTGTCACACCGGAATATTCGCTGGTTTATCAGGATGATGTGCTGCTGGCACTGTTGCCACTGAGTTTTGACTATGGCTTAAGCCAGTTAACGACCGCCTTTCTTAGCGGTGCGGCGGTGGTACTGTTAGATTTTTTCCTGGTGCAGGACCGGGTTTTTCAGAAAATATTCAGGTCCTACGCTTTCTTTTTTGAGCCTTGAAAGGAGTTTTAATTATCCAGGAATGAAGAGAAAATCCTACCGGGCTACGCTGGAGTTCTTGTACAGTCAACTACCTATGTTTCAACGCCTGGGTGCTGCCGCATACAAGAAGGACCTTACCAATATAACCGCCCTTTGTGAGGCTTTGGGCAATCCACAGGATCAATACGAGGTGGTTCACGTAGCCGGTACCAACGGCAAGGGCTCTACCTGTTTTATGCTGAGTGCTATCCTGCAGGCAGCAGGATTAAAAACCGGGCTTTGTATATCGCCACACTACCGCGATTTCAGAGAGCGTGCGCGCATTAATGGGGAATACATACCCAAAACATTCATAGTGGATTTTGTGGAACGCATCAAGCCCGTGCTTGAAGAGCTGCAGCCCTCTTTTTTTGAAATGAGTACCGCTCTCGCTTTCGATTACTTTGCCCATGAAAAAGTGGACATTGCGATTATTGAAACCGGGCTCGGTGGCAGGCTAGATTCCACCAACATTGTAAAGCCATTGCTCGCGGTTATCACCAACATTGGCTTTGATCACATGGAGTATCTTGGCGATACGCTTCCGTTAATTGCCTCTGAAAAGGCAGGCATCATCAAAAAAGGCATTCCGGTAATAATCGGGGAGGTAATTTCGGAGACCCGACCTGTATTCGAAGAAAAGGCAAAAAGTGAGCATGCACCGATAGTTTTTGCTTCCGAGCATTGGCGGGCAGAACCCGTAGGCGGGGCAGAAAACCTTACTGTTTTTGATGTTTACAGGGATGAAAATTTGAATATGGAGGGGCTCTCTGTTAACCTTTCCGGTGCTTTCCAGGCAAAAAATCTACAAACTACGCTGGCTGCTTTGAACTTACTGAAAGAAAGGTTTCCAATTCAGGAACTTCATATTCGGGAAGGTCTTTCCAATTTGAGAGCATTGACCGGATTTATGGGTAGATGGGATGCTATCGGGCATCAGCCATTGGTTTTGTGTGATAGTGCCCACAATGCTCAAGGTCTGGAAATGGTACTTGCGGAACTCAAAGGGCATTCATATCGGCAGTTACATATCGTTTTTGGTATGGTTAAGGACAAATCGCCACAGGCCGTATTGAGTCTCCTTCCCAAGGATGCCGTGTATTACTTCTGCAAAGCTGATATACCAAGAGGGCTCGATGCCGGCGAACTCAGGATGTACGCACAGGAATTCTCCCTGGAGGGTAGGGCTTATGTGGGGGTAAAACGGGCCCTGCAAGCTGCCAAAAAGAGGGCTCAAGAAGAAGATATCATTCTGGTAACC
>CAYTNI010000632.1:0-1620 GCA_964439115.1 uncultured Saprospiraceae bacterium | reverse complement strand
ACCACAAATAAATCGAGTGATTGAAGTGCTTTTCGGACATGGGAGCTATTGGGTTCTGTTTGCACCACATCTTCGCCCATTATCCAAAGAGCTTTGAGCTTTCCATCAATCGCTGCATCAAACATACGCGGGGAAGTATACCCGATTTTTGAAGGCAATGGATGACCATAAACAGCCTCGCAAGCGGATCTCAAATCGGCATTCATTACATCAAAATAGCCTGGCCCTTGATGGGGTTGTACACCCATATCAGCTGCTCCCTGCACATTGTTTTGGCCGCGCAAGGGGTTTACACCTACTCCTTTTTTACCAATATTACCGGTAACCATTGCCAGATCTGCAATCAGCATGACACCAAAAGTGCCTTGATAATGTTCCGTTACGCCCAGACCGTGAAAACTCATAGCGCGGGGTGCGCCGGCATATATATGGGCTGCTTTTCTGATAAGTTGTCTGCTGACCCCACAGGTTTTTTCCAACTGATCAATATCAATACCCAGGATTGACTCCCTGAACTCATTATATCCATCAAGGCGTGATTCGATGAAAGTCTTATCTTCCAATCCATCTTTCAGGATATAATGCAGCATCATATTTAAGAGGGCCACATTGGTACCCGGACGAAGTTGGAGGTGAATAGTGGCATGCCGAGCGAGCTCAGTACGCCTGGGGTCAATCACAATGAGCGGAATCCCTTTCATCGCCCGTTGCTTTATTTTGGCACCCGTAACAGGATGTGCCTCGGTGGGATTGGCACCGATGACCATGATGCAGTTGGTGTGCTTGAGGTCTTCTATAGAATTGGTCGCAGCGCCGGTGCCAAAGGTACGTTGCATGCCTAGGGCTGTGGGCGAGTGGCAGATGCGCGCGCAGCCGTCAATATTGTTGGTGCCAATGACAGCTCTAATAAATTTTTGCATCAGGTAATTTTCTTCATTGGTACAACGAGAGGAAGAAATACCTGCGATGGCATCCGGGCCATTATTTTGCCTGATAGTTTTTAGCTTGTCAGCGATATAGTCATAGGCTTCATCCCAGCTCGCAGGCTCGAGTTGTCCATTCTTCCTAATCAATGGTGTACGAAGCCTTTCCGGGTGGTTGTAAAAGCGGAAGGCATAGCGTCCTTTGAGGCAGGTATGCCCTTGGTTAACTGCAGCATCCTCGGCCGCCCGAATTCCCAGCACTTCCGTTCCTTTGGTGGATACTTCCAGGTTGCAACCAACACCGCAATAGGTGCAAACCGTCCTGGTTTTTTCGGTAGCCTTACGAGTAGCCGGTTGAAAAACATCTGAAATAGCTGCTGTTGGGCAAGCCTGAGAACAGGCCCCACAAGAAACGCAATCAGATTCAGCGAAAGTAGTATCCATACCTTTGATAATGTGCGCATCAAAACCTCTACCCGCCATGCTGAGCACAAATTGACCTTGCACTTCATCACAAGCCCTGACACATTGGTAGCAGTTAATGCACTTGGATAAGTCTGATACCATATACGGATGGCTTAAATCTTTAGGCCTGTCCAGGTGATTTTCCCCTTTCGGGTAACGCACATCGTACACACCCACTTGACCGACTACCGTTTGTAATTCACAGTTGCCGTTTGCCTGACAAGTGAGGCAT
>CAYTNI010000631.1:0-1623 GCA_964439115.1 uncultured Saprospiraceae bacterium | reverse complement strand
CTGGTATTTCAGGCGGCCAAGGCTATCTTTTTCTACGGGAAGACCATCTTCATCCACTACCTTTTCCATAAATACGTTACCGCGGTAGGGGTTAAGGTCGTGGTTTTGGTTATCACTTAGCATTTGGCTGGTAAGCGGGCGATAAAGGTCTGCTGTCCATTCGCTCACGTTGCCGGCCATGTTGTAGAGGCCATAATCGTTGGGAATGAAAGAGCGCACCGGTGCAGTGGGGCAGGCGTTATCGTTGAGCTTACCGGCCATCCCCATGTAGTCACCGCCACTGCGCTTGAAATTGGCGAGGATGGTACCCTGGTATTTGTTGCGCTTTTGATAGCGGACTGTATTGTCATTCCAGGGATATAAACGGCGATCGGTGATGCGTTCATCGAGTTCAGAAGACTGGTTGCCGAGGAGGGAAAGCGCAGCGTATTCCCATTCAGCTTCCGTCGGCAGACGATATTCGGGAAGTAGGATACCGTCTTCCAGCCTCACAGATCGTTCGCCGCCGTTTTGAAGGTCTTCGAGATTTTTACGGACGCTGCCCTGATATTGGCCTACGAGATAGGATTCTGTATTGAAATTATCATCATCCTTTTGTTCTGTGTTGACGTTGAGCACGCCTTTGTTGACCAAGATCATTTCATTGACCCTGTCCGTACGCCATTTGCAATATTGGTTGGCCTGGAGCCAGGAAACGCCTACCACGGGGTAGTTGTCATAGGCAGGGTGGCGGAGGTAGGTTTCCACCAATGGTTCGTTGTAGGACAGTTCGTCGCGCCATACTAAGGTATCGGGGAGCGCATCCCGGAGTACTTCCGGATACGTTTCGCCGAATACGCGGTTAAGCCAGAACATGTACTCGCGGTAATCCAGATTGGACACCTCGGTTTCATCCATGTAGAAGGACATTACAGTTACCCGGCGCTGGATGTTGTTCCAATCGCGGGTAACGTCTTCTTCGGTGACACCCATGGTAAAGGTACCACCTTCAACCAACACGAGATTTGGGCCAGTTGCCTGACCTTGGTAATCGAGTCTCTCGAATCCGCCCCATTTCGTGTCGTTGTAGTTCCAGCCGGTGGTGCTGGAGGTTTCTTTGCTGCGGCAAGATGCCAGCAGGAAAACGGCAGCCAGGACGATGACGCCGGAATTCAACAGTTTTTTCATTCCTTTAGAAAGTTTGTTTTGGAAAACGACCGACAAATATAGTGAAATTACTTCCTTAACATCCAAATGTGAGCACTCCTTTTAACATTTTGTGCCATTTGCATTGGCTTGGCACTTTTCATCCAACTATTGATTTGGATGATCTCAATTCCGCATTTTGCGCTCCCTGGTAGGATTATCCGCTCTTTAGCGGAACATTTTAAAACAATTGTTCAAATCTGCTTTTACTCGCTTGCGTTGTAGCTCTCTACTGTCTCCCATGTTGAGCCCGAATGAAATTTCGTGGCTTCCACCCCCACCGGCATTGGCCAGCGCTGATACAGTTAAGTCGTAGCTATAACCTATACGCATCACCCCATATCTTACGCCTCCGAGTAAAATGGCGGCATCTGAGTTGCCAAAAGTATGTCTGAACCAGGCTCCACCAAAAAAATTCCCTAATCCGGTGTAAAAACC
>CAYTNI010000630.1:0-1629 GCA_964439115.1 uncultured Saprospiraceae bacterium | reverse complement strand
GCATGGGGAACCTCGATATTTATTATATTGATATCCGATCGCGCATTTGGGGGCCGTTAACCAATATCGGAGAGCCCTTTAATTCGAAATTTGATGATTTTGGTTTTGTGGTAGATCCTGCCGGGCGAAGTGGTTTCTTCACCTCGGATCGTCCCGGCGGAGTCGGAAAAGACGACTTATACGGGTTCCGATCCCCTCAGGGGATTAACGGCTTGTTCCAGCCGGTACAAAAAAACCTGGCGATTCAGGTGCTCGACCAGGAGCGCAGCCAGCCAATAACGGGCGCAGCCATATATGTTTTCGAGCGCGGAAATGACGGTCTCATTGCCGACAACAGCCTGTATGATGTACAAATCATCCCTGGCACCGGTGCTTTAGGGCGTGAAACACGCCTGCATTTCGTGCGCAAACCGTTGGAAAGCCTGGGCAATCCTGCCGCAATAACTCAATCCGATGGAACAGCCTCTCTGCAGGTAGCACAAGGCAAAGACTACATTCTGGTGATTCATGCACCAAATTATCAAACCACCGACTTACTGCTCTTTGCAAAAAAACCGGGGGCCATCAAGCCTTTAGAAGTGAAACTACAACCCCAAAATAGTCGTGTAGTCAAAGTGGACGTCCGCGCGAAACCCACGCAAAAAGGACTTCCCGGGGTAAAACTCCGGTTGGTTGAAAAAAGTACGGGCATAGAAGAAACCCTTTTCACGACCATTGAAGGGAAAACAGCATTTTGTGCAATACCGGGAGCTGATTACACCCTTTTTTTGGAAAAGGAGGGGTTTACATCCATTCAGATGCCCCTTGAAGCCGGTCACCTGGAAAAAACTTCCATCTTAGACCTTCAAGTAGAGCCTGTTTCGGCAGTTGCCTCATTAGTTTTGATTAAGGAAAATACTATAATTGTACTGCCTGCCGCGAGCAGCGATTCAGGAAACTCCGCAGCAGGGGCTGAAGAAACTCGCATTTTATACGGCGTTCAGCGTTTGATGGAAGTTTTTCCAAGGCTATACATTGAACTTGGCGTGCATACTGATAGCCGTGGGGAAGCGGCCTTCAACCTTGAGCTATCGGCCAGAAGAGCGGAAACAGTAAAGGAGTTTCTAGTGAGTCGTGGTATCCGGCCATCGCGGATTTTCGCAGTAGGCTATGGAGAAACACAATTGAGAAACGGTTGCGAGGATGGTGTTCCTTGCAGTGAGGCGGAACACCAACAAAATCGCCGCACCGAAATCCGGGTGATCCAAACGGGTGAATCCTCTGGAAATTGATGCGGCGAACCGGGGTTTAACCCTGGTTATCTTCAAAGCACCTAAGCTTAAAGCTCTTTTCAGTTGTACTCGAGAATGAACTTAACCGGCAGGTTGAACCATACGCGTACAGGCTTACCCCGTTGCCGGCCAGGCGTCCATTTGACCGGCATATTATTCATCAGTTGTACTACGCGCAGCGCTTCCTCTCCGCACCTTCCGCCAATATCGCGTACTACTTCTGCTTTCTGAATACTTCCATCCGTTTCAACCACAAACCGAATGACGACCGTTCCTTCAATTCCGTTTTCACGTGCAATCCCGGGATACAGGATATTATCATAGATAAACTGCAACATTTTCCGGTCGGCACAGGCTT
>CAYTNI010000629.1:0-1629 GCA_964439115.1 uncultured Saprospiraceae bacterium | reverse complement strand
AATTCTTTTTCCAACGGATTTTTCAGCTGCATCCAAAAACGCTTTGGCTTTTACGCGTAGCTGGGCAAAAGACTTTGGCGCAACGATCAAGGTTGTTCATTGTTATTCGCTGGCATTTGACCCCAATCAGCCGGTGATTGTCGAACCGATTGAAGCACACCAGTCCGCCATAGAAGAAAGATTACAGCGCTTTATTCAATTGCCGCCGGCCGATGTGAGCGAAATTGACGATGCGATAGTGGCTGTAGAAACGGAGGCCATCCTCGGATTCCCCGTTGAAGAAATCGTCCGTATGGCAGGAGAAGACAAATTTGATATCGTTGTCATGAGCACAATAGGAGAGCATGGCCTCTTCGATAAAATATTTGGCAGTGTTTCTTCCAGCGTTTCTACCAGGACGACCTGCCCGGTACTGCTTATCCCCGACGGGATTTCGTTCAAACGGTTCCGCAATGTACTGTATGCAGCACACCCGAATACGCTGAACTCGGATAGCATCGTCCAGACGGCTGCTCTTACCGAGCATTTTCATGCAGATCTTCACTTTGTGCATGTACAGGAGGACTCCGAGACTGAAATGGCCGTAGAGGAAATGGTTTTTGATGCCCTTTTCAAGGAAAAATTCCCGGATGTTGCCGTTAATTTTTCTCAGGTGCAAAGTCCTTCTGTCTTGGAAGGGCTGCTGTCTTACGCCCACGAAAAGGCCGTTGACCTCCTCGTCTTTGTCAATAAGCACCGCAGTGTCTGGGAAAAAATTTTACACAAAAGTACTACCCGCCAGATGGCCCTTCAAAGCAATATTCCTATGCTGGTTTTTCATACTGCTTAACCGAAAAAATATTCGCCCGGCCAACTACAGCTTACTCTTCTCCCTAATACTTCCTTCTTTTAAGGCAAGGAGAGGAGTACATGGGTTCACAGCCTGTGCCCGGTTTTGCTTTGCGACCTCCGCGTTTAATTGGCGGTTGGATGTTGGCTTTTGGCCGTTGGCGCAGCAAAATCTGTGGAATATACCCAGTTGTGCTTTGAGACCTCTGCATTTTCCTTTATGGCCTCCGCGTTAACCAACAAGTTGAGAAAAGTCAGCAAAAGGGGTAATTTTCCTCAATGTCAGAATCTTTTATAAGGATTAACTTGAAAACAAGTTAACTAATTAAAAAAAAGGAGGATTTATGTCATTGGTTAAATGGAAAAACAAGGATCTCTTTCCGGCTTTCTATGAGATGATGGATGGTTTTTTATCCACCAGCCCCGCTGTCAATGTTTCTAAAACCGAGAAAAATTATCAGGTGGACGTAGCTGCACCCGGCCTGAACAAATCTGATTTTACCATTCAAATCGAAAATGGTATTTTGAGCATCAGCGCAGAACAGGAGCATGCCAAAACAGACAAGGACGAGCATTATACCCGCAAGGAATTTAGTTATCGGTCGTTCCGGCGAACTTTTCACCTGCCCGATGATGCCGATGAGCAAGGGGTTGCTGCCACCTACGAAAATGGTTTACTGAAAATCAATATTCCCCTGAAGGCCAAAGCAGCAGATCATTCCGCGCGAAAGATCGCTATTCAGTAGTTAGGAGGACCCAAAAGGTACAAAAACAAAAATTATGAATCCCAGTACTTCCATT
>CAYTNI010000628.1:0-1630 GCA_964439115.1 uncultured Saprospiraceae bacterium | reverse complement strand
GGGGCAATTGGTGCTGAGCGTAGCAGGCAGGGGGTTTGACAGTAAGATAATCAAAGGATTGAACCAGTCATTTTTTGATTCCGACTGTGTATCCTGCGGTGCATGTGCCCAGGCATGTCCCACATCAGCCATCAGCGATATTTATCAGTCCAAGTCGGTAAGGGCACAGGAAAAGGTGCGTACAGTTTGTACTTATTGTGGTGTGGGCTGCAACCTGGAAGTAAAGGTAAACGGCGGCCAGGTCATGGGAATTCAGGCCCCTTACAATGCGGAAGTCAATGCGGGACATACTTGTCTCAAAGGGCGTTACGCGTTTTCTTTTTACAAGCATCCCGATAGGCTCAGGCAGCCGATGATACGTAAAAACGGAAAACTTGAAGAGGTGAGCTGGGTTGAGGTTTACGATTACTTAGCAGAACGCCTTACTTCGATAAAAAACACATTTGGAGGAGATGCCATCGCCGGCATTAGCAGCAGCAGGTGTACCAATGAGGAAAACTACCTCATGCAGAAATTTATTCGCGCCTGCTTTGGCACCAACAATATTGATGGCTGCGCGAGGGTTTGCCATTCCCCTACCGCTTTGGGCATGCAGCGCACTTTTGGCACCGGCGCCGCCACCAATTCAATTGAAGATCTCAAACACACTGATTGCATACTGATTATCGGTGCCAACCCCACGTCAGGACATCCCGTAACAGGTGCTAAACTGAAGCAAAAGGCTATGAAAGGCACCCCGCTCATCGTCATAGACCCTCGCAGAACCGAAATTGCAAAATATGCTACGCATTATCTACAACTCCGGCCGGGTACCAATGTAGCTGTGCTGAATATGATGTTGTATTTCATCATCACTGAAAAGTTAGTGGACAGCGATTTCGTAGCCTCCCGAACTGAGGGCTATGAAGAGTTCTGCCAGGGCATTCTAGGGCTCAACCTCGATGATCTGGAAGCAGTTTCAGGGGTATCGAGAGAAGACGCCCGAGCAGCAGCCATCACTTATGCAAGCGCCAAGACAGCAATGGCCTTCCATGGCTTGGGGGTCACCGAGCATTATCAGGGGACTTATGCGGTAATGCTCATTGCCGACCTTGCCATGATTACCGGAAATATCGGTAAAAAGGGCTGTGGCGTAAATCCTCTTCGCGGACAAAACAACGTGCAAGGGATGGCCGACATGGGCACCCAACCTTACCAGGGCGCAGGCTATCTCGACGTCACCGACCAAGAGGTGCGAAAACAATATGAAGACTTCTATGGCGCTAAGCTCAGCGATAAAATCGGTCTTACCATTCCGGAAATGTACGATGCGGCCCTGACCGGGAAATTGAAGGCACTCTGGGTAATGGGCGAAGATATGGCGCAAAGTGACCCCAATACCCATCATGTGGTAAAAGCACTTTCGTCCCTGGAACTTTTGGTAGTACAGGAAATTTTCATGACAGAAACAGCCAAATACGCACATGTGGTACTTCCCGGAGCTTCTTTTCTTGAAAAAGAAGGCACGTTTACCAATGGTGAACGTCGTATTCAGCGCGTTCAGCAGGTTGTTGAGCCGGTGGGTAATTCAAAACCCGACGGACAAATTCTAGTGGAAATGATGAATCGCCTCGGTTATCCACAGCAACCC
>CAYTNI010000627.1:0-1634 GCA_964439115.1 uncultured Saprospiraceae bacterium | reverse complement strand
CAGGATACCTACTGCCGGGGGCAGGAAAGGAAGTGCGAGATAAAAGGCAACCAACATGACAGCGGAGGCCATGGTGACAAATACGGAAGATATCAGGCTGATTTCTTTGGGCGTTGGATTTTTGAGCATCAGAATTCAAATTTATACCCTATTCCCTTGATGGTTTTAATGTAGGATTCGCCAATTTTTTCCCTCAATTTGCGAATATGTACATCAATGGTTCTGTTGCCAACAATGACATCCGTACCCCATACTTTGAGAAATATCTCTTCACGAGTAAACACTTTTCCGGGTTTCGCTGCGAGCAGGCTGAGCAACTCAAATTCCTTTTTGGCAAGTTCGATTTCCTGTCCCTGCCGGGTGACCGTCACGCGTTCTTTGTCAATGAGCAGATCTGCCACTTCCAAAATGGCGTCTTCAGCAGCACCTTCTTCCTTTCTTTCAAAACGGCGGAGCAATGCTTTTATACGGCTAATGAAAACGCGAGGGCGAATAGGTTTGGTAATGTAATCATCGCCACCCACCTCAAGCGCAGCAATCTGCGAGTAGTCTTCGTCCCGGGCGGTCAGGAATACGATGAGGGGATTACCCATCTCAGGGTGGGTGCGAATTTGCTGGCACACTTCCACCCCGTCCATTTTGGGCATCATGATATCCAATATGACGATGTGCGGTTTGATTTGCCCCGCGAGTTTCAGCCCCTCAACCCCATCATGCGCGGTAAAGACCTGGTAACCTTCCTTGACAAGATTGTAGCGGAGGAAGTCCAGGATATCGGGCTCGTCGTCCACCAAAAGGATTTTATAGGATTCCATGGAAGGTGTCAATTGTTAAAGCAAAGTTAAGGTTTGCCCAAATAGAAAGGCCTTTCCATACTTTAATTTATCGTTAACTCTATTTTGGGGTTTGATTTTCAATAGATTGAGCCTCAAGTTCGGCAAGCACATTTTCCACTTTCCGCACGATTCTTTCCATAGCTACAGGATTGTGCGCAAGACTGTCCATGGCCGCCCGAAAGTCTGCCTCTTCAATCTGATGGATTTCCAATATCTGTTTAAAGTATTCCTGCTTCATGCTGTCCTTATATACGCCTGTAAGATTCTGTACGGCTGCCCCGGCTACATGGGTGTCAGCCATAGCCCTGACGATGACTTCCTCTGAAAGCGGCAACTTAGGCCCCTTGTTGCATCCAAAAGCTACAAGTAATGTAAAAAAATATAGAGCTGAGCGCTTCAATCCACAGGATCTTTAGGAAACATAAGGTCAGTGACGCTGGCAGTGTTCCTTTGGAAATCTTTCCAGGTGGGCACATCTGCCTCTACTTTGACTATACCACAGGTGGGCACATTAGGGATATGTGCTTTCGAGAACATGTTGGCCAGTGCCGTGAAAGTGGGGTTGTGTCCAAAGATGACTACAGTATCCAATGCTTCGGGTAGTTGATACAATAGTTGGAGTATATGATCTGGCCAGGCATGGTAAATGGCTTCCTCAACTTCAATTTCGGTTTCCGGAATATTAAAAGTGGTCGCAAAAAAAAGTGCAGTGGTATAGGCTCGCGTAGCAGGGCTGGTGATTATCCGCTGCGGCTTGATGCCCGTCTGTTGCAGTCTATGGGCCATTTCCGGTGCATC
>CAYTNI010000626.1:0-1635 GCA_964439115.1 uncultured Saprospiraceae bacterium | reverse complement strand
TGTGATCAAACTGAAAACAGGTAAAATCCGTAAATGGGTTGGGGTAGTTCAACACGCGCTGTAAGGCGACCTCCGGGCTTTTTGCCACCAGAAATTCTGTGTAGCCCTCCGAAGAATTGTTGGCCACATCCCAGGCTTTCACGCGTACCCTATGACGCCCCTCCGGTAAATTAAACAGCGGATACCTTGCCTTACCACTGGTAAAATCATCCAGATCCGATTCGTAAAAATCATTGAGCAGGAAGGTGTTTTGTGAATCGTCGTTGAGTTTGCCCTCCAGGTCATGACCGATACTGTTTCCTACCACGTTAATCCCACTTTCATCTTCCAGCCTGACCACCAGCTCTGGATTGGCATCAGTGATACTGCCGAAAATAAACTCCTCGGTATTCATAAAAACCTCCACCTTGGGGCCTCTGGTATCAGAAATGGCCTGGTCATTGGTACCGCCCACCACAATCTGATTGTACTCCCCGGCAGCATCAATACCTCTTGCCGGGTCAAAGGCATAAAAACTGGCCTTACCCAGACCAAAACTGTAGTCAATATCTTTGGGAACCATAAAAGTAAACCTGAATTTTCCGCCGCTAACGGTAGAACGCCCCCTGAAAAGGGTACTCCGCAAGACGGAAAAAGGGAATGGAAAACTGCCTGCATCCTGACCAAGCGTATTTAGTTGAAGCGGTTTGTCGAACATGGTCGGTGCCACTTCGCCCTGAAAACCGTTCATCAATTGCCCGTTGAGGTCGCGTACTTCCCCCTCTATGGACACTTGCTGGAGGGCCTTGATGGTGTCCCTAACGCCAATGGCGACATCACGGGTATTTATCTTGGTAGCTACCACCTGGTATTCGGGAATTTTGAGTTTCAGAGCCGGGTCACCTATCAGGGAGAATTTCCTGGAGTTGCTCAGCAGTGCAGTATTGCCCGAAAGAGAGTTTTTGGCATTTTGCAGTGCTTCACCGATGGTAGGCAACTTCCCGTTGGTGCGTTCAAACAATTGCAATAAAGCCTCCTCGCTGAGTTCGCGGTTATAGTTGGCAAATACAGCCCTGGTAGTGGAAAAAAGTGCAATGGCGCCTCCCTGCGGATTTAAAAATGCTTCTTCACCGGCAGTGACAAAGGCGGGGTCATCAAAGCCACCAAAGGTACAGGTAGCAGTGATCAGCAAAGGCATTTGGTCATAGTTGCGCCAGGAATTGATGTCGTTGATGGTACAGATTCGCTCCTGAGCAAGTCCCTTGGGGCCACCATGCCCAAAGTAGGTAAGCGCTAAAATGCCTCTGAACATAGCTCTGCCGATGGCCTCATTCACGCCGGGCACAAAAGTGCCTCCAGAAGTGGACTGTTGTGGATAAGCATCGAGATATACCTTATCAATATTCAGGGAAGGATACATGTTGCCGAGCATATCAGCCACCTGATTGGCATCGCGGAGGTGGGTATTTCCATCTTCATCATCCGCCACAAAAACCATGCGATTCCTCCAGTCGCCATAGGTTGCACTGCCCGTGTCGTAATGAATAATCTTGCGTACTACGTCATCCGCCTGTTGAACGGTGGCCACAGTAAGCCTGCCCACTGCAATAGCCATATTACCGGCCAGCACATTTCCGGGATTATCACCGGAAAGAA
>CAYTNI010000625.1:0-1641 GCA_964439115.1 uncultured Saprospiraceae bacterium | reverse complement strand
CAGTCCTGAGGAAGTTGCTCAACATGCAATGCAATAGGATATGCAGATTATCGAAGTAAGCCGCGAAGCTGACTGGGATTTTTTTCATCGCGTACCACACCGCGTCTATGCCGAAGATCCAAACTGGATTTTCCCCATGGAAGCAGACATTCAGGACACCTTCAATCCTGAAAAAAACCTGGTTTTTAAAAGCGGCGCTGCAGCCGTATTCGTGCTGTTGGATGATCAGCGAACTCCTGTGGGAAGGATAACAGCTTTCATTGACCACGAGCGCAACAAGACATTGCCATATCCCGTGGGCGGTATTGGTTTTTTTGAATGTATAGACAATGAGGAATTTGCCGGTGCCCTGTTTGATAAAGCGGAAAGCTGGTTGCTTCAACAGGGGGCTGCTGCGGTGGACGGACCCATCAACTTTGGTGAAAGGGATAAATACTGGGGCTTGCTGGACCGAGGCAGATACGCACCACTCTTTTTGGAGAATTACCAACCCGAGTACTACAAAAATTTCTTCTTGAACCGCGGCTATATCCCTTATGAGCAAATTTTGACCATGCGGGGGGATACAAAAGATATACCGGTTGAGCGACTCAAGGGGTTTGCAGACCGAATCCGCAAATCTAATAACGTGGTCGTAGAGGGCTTTAAATTTGCAGAAGCCGGACGTTACGCCAAAGACTTTTGCGAGGTATATAATGCCAGTTTCAGGGATTTTCAGCACTTCAAACCGGTCAATCCCGACCTTGTGCACCGCTTTTTAAAGGGTGCGCGATTATTTATGGATCCCAACCTGATGTGCATTGTGTATTTTGAGGGAAAGCCTGCCGGCTTTTGCCTGTTATTTCCAGATTACAATCCTATACTTAAGTCTTTCAAAGGCAAATTAAACTGGTCGAACGGATTAGTTTTCTTTTTAAGAAAGCAGTTTACGAAAACCTATTTTGCCAAAGGTATGGGGTTTGGGGTACATCCGGATTACAGATCCAAGGGTATCTCAGCTTTTCTGCTGGAATTTATGGCCTCACAGCGTAACCGCACGGTGTATCCCGTGATGTATTTACCTACCATAAGAGCGCATAACAAGGAAATTCTCAGCATCTACGACCGTATGGCCGTAAAAGTAGATAGGGTACACGTCGCTTACAGGAAAGCTTTGAAGCCCGGCATCGTCATCGAGCCATTCGAGTTTTTTCCTGAAGATCAGCTACCTCCTGCCTGAAACATTCAATAAACTCCGAGCGAAAGCATCACTAAGGTACAAGCCTCAATGGTTTCAATCCCCTGGCGGGTAGCCCGTTGAGCAAGTTCCTCATTTTCGGTGCCCGGATTGAATATTATTCTCTTCGGCTTCAGCTCGAGTAGGTAAGTCTCATATTGAGCTTGAATTTCCCTGTTGAGATAAAGCGTCACCGTATGTACACCATGGATGTTTGGTGGATCTGTAAGGATAGGAACATGGCCGATGTAGCCGGGCTTGTTGCCTACTGCAATAACCTCGTGGCCGCAGGAAGCCAGTTGCTGGACAGCGGAGTGAGAAATACGGTATTGATTGGGTGATGCACCCAATACTAAGGTTTTTTTCATGGTAAGAGAACGACTTCGGATCCCTTTGGTTAAGCTCAGATAAGCAAGCGGACAGGA
>CAYTNI010000624.1:0-1662 GCA_964439115.1 uncultured Saprospiraceae bacterium | reverse complement strand
CGTTCAAATCCAGATCGGTGCCCCAATGATGCCTGGAAGTGCCGGGCATGGAGCTGAATTCCAGTATTTTCAATGCACGCAGTGCAGGGTCGGGGATGGTCTTTGAAATATCCTCACCGCCCACCAGGCGAGCTCCATTCCACTTGGCCTCCCAAATTTCCTTTTGCCGCTGAAAATTTCGGGTAGCAGAAATAATTCTAAGGTTTACGCCATCAGCCTTGGCCGCGGCGTGCATCTCCCGAAAAGCCTGGTAGGTATCCTTGCGAAGATAATGCCCTTCCCGATCCGCGTATGCAATATCTACCCTAACGAAATCGGGATGCCTGGCAGGGTCGAACTTGCCGGTGATGTACTCCACCGGGAAAGTGTCAGAAAACACCTCCGAGGTGACCGACTCATCGGCTGAGGTCGCCATGGAAGATGCCGCTGTAATTGGATTTTCAGCGGACTGGCCACTTGACGAACAGGCAGACAGCACTGCCATGTTCGACAAGAGACACAATAGCAAATATCTAATCATCAGAAGTTGGAACGGCCGGGGTTGGCATCGTTGTAACGACGGGTAACCTCCTGCCAGTTGATGAGGTTGAAGAAAGCCGACACATAATCCGGGCGGCGGTTTTGGTAGTTGAGGTAGTAGGCATGTTCCCAAACATCGAGACCGAGGATGGGCGTACCCTTTTGATCTGCCACATCCATCAGTGGATTATCCTGATTGGGTGTAGAGCAAATGAAGAGTTTGTCGTCGGCATCCACGCAAAGCCAGGCCCAGCCGGAGCCGAAACGCGTCATAGCGGCATTGCTGAGCTGAGTTTTGAACTGCTCGAAGCTGCCGAAGTCGCGGGTGATAGCTTTGTGGATATTCATTTGGGGAGAGGGTTCACCACCACCGTTGGGCGACATGATTTCCCAAAACAGGTTGTGGTTGAAAAATCCCCCGCCATTGTTGCGCACAGCGGGTGAGTACTGGGAAATATTGGCGAGAATGTCCTCTATTTTGAGGTCATCGGCAGGAGTACCGGCGATAGCGGCATTGAGGTTATTGATGTAGGCCGCGTGGTGCTTGGTGTGGTGAATTTCCATGGTGCGCGCATCGATGTGCGGCTCGAGCGCATCGTAACCATAGGAAAGGTCAGGAAGTTGAAATGCCATGTCTGGTTGATAGATTTTAAATGATGAAATGAAAATTAATTAACGCAGTCCAGGCATTTTGGTTTTGAAAGGCATTGATTTAGCCCGCGAGGTACCGCTGTCGGTTGGTGAGAATGTTCATCCAGGCAATAGTGGAGGGAACGGATAATCATGCTTTTTTCAAGCCCTCTAATCGGCGCAAAAGCGTTCCTGCGGGGTTTTTATCCATGTTTTCATCATAAATGGCAAATCCTTTTCGCCCTATCTCTTCCCAGGATGACTGTGTTGCCCAGGCGCGTTCCATGGCCGCACCGAAATACCTTACATTGGGGGCTTCAGCGAGATACCCGGTTTCGCCTTCCCGGCAATAAACGGCATTGCCGGCTACATCGGTCACTACAGATGGACGGCCACAAGCCATGGCTTCAATAAGGGCGAGCGGTGTACCCTCCCTGGTTGATGGCATGAGTAATAAATGGTGTTCTTTCCAGATGTCGGCCACATTCTGGACATGACCCATAAATTTCACTT
>CAYTNI010000623.1:0-1663 GCA_964439115.1 uncultured Saprospiraceae bacterium | reverse complement strand
CTCCCATAGTTGATTTATTTTTATATTGCAATATTACGATGAATAAAGCAAAAAGTCTTCTCGCATGCAGAAAAATTCTTCTGCAACCGAAAAAAATGTCTTGTGAGCTCTTCTCACCTAGGTTATGGGAAAAACGCCCTTATATAATAATGAACCGTCCATGGTATGGGATTCAGCGATGAGGAACCCTTTAGCTATTCAAAGCCCACTCCCTGATGTGATCCACTTTCAATCCCCGAAAATCGGGAAGTGTTTTGAGGACGTGGTCAAAGCCGGCAAATTCTTCTGCCTGATGGGTGGTGGTGAGAATAACGGCTTTCATGCCGGCGCGACGGGCAGCCTCGGCACCGGTGGGCGAATCCTCAAACACGATGCAATTTGCAGGTGTGGCGTTCAATTCGTCAGCAACCCGCAGAAAAACCTCGGGGTCAGGCTTGCCTTTGGTCACCATACCGGCATGGATTACGGAGCCAAACGAGGGGCGGAGCTGAAGATGGTCCATCACAAAATCCACATTTTCTGCAGGGGCGGCCGTTCCGATGCCCATGGGAATTCTGCTAGCTGAAGCCTCCTGTAAAAATTCAGGCAATCCATCAATAAGCCTAAGCTCCGGTAGGAAAATATCCCGGTACTCGGCCTCTTTTTCCCAGGCTATGCGCCGGCGCTCCTCCTCCGTAAAACGGTTGCCGAAGAGCCGCTCGATGATTTCCTCATTGATGCCGTGAATTTGAAGTCGCACCTCTTCCAGCGTGAGGGGAAGGCCCAATGCAGCCAGCTTGCGCTGCCAGGCACGGTGGTGTACCATCATATTATCCACCATGGTGCCGTCCATATCAAAAATATATACCTGATTCATGCGTGCTTCAGCTTGGATTTTTTATTCTTGCCTGATTTGCCGGCTTTCTTTTTGGGTGATTTTTCCTTTCTAACAAATTCGATGGCATCCATGATTTCCGGGATACGGTCGAGGGCTGACTCGTAACCAAGCTCCATCAACTCCTTATACTTATTGAACTGGAAAATGTTGTATTGTTCAATGCCGGGTGGTTCAATTACTACATCACAACTGGCAAGTAGTGGTTTGGTGTTCGACCAAACGGAAAGGGAAAAACATCTGGTGGCCACACCAATAATATTCTGGACGGCCTTATCCTCCACAGGCTCCTGCGGCATGAGATTTACGCCGATAATCACATCAGAACACTTGAGAAGCGGTTCTACGGGAAAGTTGCTTAGTAAGCCGCCATCCACATAAAGCTGGCCGTTGATTTCTACAGGGGAGAAAACCAGGGGGATAGAGGAAGAAGCCATTACCACATCATAGAGCCGGCCCTCGCTCCGGATTTCAATATCTCCTGTATTGAGATTGGTGATGGCCACATGTAGCGGTCGTTTTAAGGATTCGAAACTGTCTTGAGGAATGGAATGTGCCAATTTTTCCCGCAGGTAGGTCAGTTTGGTAAACCCGTCGCCCGGCAAAACCACTCTAAAGATTTTGAACAACGAACTATCCTTGACGAAGTCCATCATTTCTTCCGGGCTTTTACCGGCCGCGTATAAGGCACCAACCACTGAACCGGCACTGGTACCCGAAACCACATCCGGATAGATGCCCACTTCCCGGAGGGCCTTGAGCACCCCAATATGGGCAATTCCTTTGGCT
>CAYTNI010000622.1:0-1667 GCA_964439115.1 uncultured Saprospiraceae bacterium | reverse complement strand
TGACGTAAAAAACGATGTCGCTTTTTACAAGATTTTCGGCAACGAAAACAAGAAGGTTATTCTCCTATCTTGAATCAGCAGGATGCCCCGGAGGGATGAAGGGTCATCAATAAAACAATAACCTGAAGCCTCATGCAGGGCGGCACAAAACATCAGGTATTACCACACCCATTTCGCCAACCGGCAGGGCTTCGCTTATCACTCCCGGTTTACCGACCACGAAATATTTGGCTTCAGAGCGCCATCGGCTGATTCGATGGTGAAAGACATGAATCCCGATACCGCCTGTGCGGAATTACAATTCATCCCCGTGATACCCACTACAGTGCATCCTGACGGGTACTCATCCATAGTCAATTTAGGCGGCTTATTGCCCTGGAAATGTTGCTGCTGCAGCTTGTAATCGCGCACGATGTAGGGGAAAAAATAATTAATCCAACCGTCAATGACCAATCTTTTTTCCAATCCTGGATCACACTGGTTGCTGGGATTGACCCTGTAATCAATGATTTTCTGCCAGAAATCCCATCGGGCCCGGCCTTTGCTCGCCGCGGTGAACTCCCGCAATACGGGCCGCAATGCGGACAGCCACCATTCAAGGTCAAACTTGGCGAGGGCCTCTACGCGTGCCTCTAACTGCTCCCAGTCCTCCGGGGTGCCCTCCAGGGTGATTTCGGGGATACCACATATACAGGAGATTATCGCTTCGAAATAATGGTGGTTGATATTCATCAGCGAGAGGGTGAAGGCGAGCTGGGCAGTCCGGCTGGTGCCGCTGAAGGGGGCGGCAAACAAACTCACAATGCCCGGCTGGGTTTTGGCTTCGATTTGCCGTTGAAAATCGAGAAAAATGGGCTCCCATTCCTCTGGTGTCATGGGGTATTTTTCGAAAGCAACCAGCAGCTTCCACTTTTCATCAAAAGTGACCAGTTGTGCGCGGTATTCCTCTGGATTTTGCCGAATGTGCAGGGCAAACCCCTGGCAGATCAGCAGCCAGAGGCTGTCGGGATTAAGGATCAGTCGCCGGTGCCCGGCATAAGCGTGATACACACAGTCCATGAAACTGTTTTTACCGACCAAACTTTCAGCATCGGCGATGTGCTTTTCCGGCTCCGCCATTACAAGGTTTGGCCAATCAGGACCACTCCCCTCCCTGAACCGCCCGGCTGCACCCAACTTGAAGCCTGTAAATCGCAAAACTCTGTCATTTAACCACTTTTCCGGGGTGCATTGCGGTATCTCCCGGTGAAGGAGGGCTACGTCATGTACTGGGAAGGTCACCCTGTGGGTATATCCGTGTTGGGGTTTCCTGTGGTTTGCTGGGATTGCAGAAGGCGTGTTTTCCATATCGTTCATTATTTATTGAAATATAATGTCTTATCGCCGGACACCTATCAAATCAGGGAAATTGTATTTTTGAAATCGGGGAACTAAAATTTTAAAAATCTGGTATTCACGGACAGTAAATAGTTCAATAAACGCCGCTGGGCGGATGTATTGTTGTTAATTATCCAAACAAAGAAAATGCAGGTTTCGTTACTTCAAAACGTCAGAGGAACAAAAATTAGTATGATGCCGCCGGCAGGATTCACTGTGGCCGATTATTTTCCGGGATTTCAGCAGGTGGAGAGCGGCTCTTCCATCATGGTGGTAAATATGCCGGGGTC
>CAYTNI010000621.1:0-1668 GCA_964439115.1 uncultured Saprospiraceae bacterium | reverse complement strand
TTTTCATTATCTGCTCCACATAATAATTCAACTCTGGCCAATTGACTGCAAACTTCTCATAAATAGGAGCTACTGCAGTTCTAAAAGGCCCCTTATCTGGCCGAAAAATTTGAACGCCTCCCGCTTTCAATGCCTCAAATGATTCTTCCACTGACTGAGCCCACAACTGATATTGATATTCCGCAGAGGCGTCAGCAGATTCTTGTAGCCAAACTTTCTGCTCTTCTGTGAGCAGTTCCCAGACTTTTGTACTAACGATTACCACATCCGGTACAGCAGTATGCTCATCTAAGGAATAAAACTTGCAAACTTCATAGTGTCGGGAGGTGTACAGACTCGGCGGATTATTCTCCGCCATATCTACCACTCCTTGTTGTAAGGCGGTATAGAGTTCTCCATAAGCTAAGGGAGTGGGAGATCCCCCAAAATATTTAATCATATCAATGGCCATAGCACTCTCTAAAGTCCTAATTTTTTGTCCTACCAAATCCTCTGGCCGCTCGATAGGTGCATCTTTAGAATAAAAACTTCTTTTTCCAGCATCGTAAAAACACAATCCCCTTAACCAATATTTTTCTGCACTCAACAATAATTCCTTGCCAATCGGGCCATTCAAAACCAAATCTCTATGAACATCATCTTCGAATAAATAAGGCAGCGAAAGTACCTGCATGGCAGGAGCAAAACTTTCCAGCGTTGCAGAGGATACTTTGGTCATGCCTAAACTACCAATTTGCAGCAGTTCCACCAATTGCCGTTCCGTCCCCAACTGTTGATTGGGATATATTTTCAATTCCAATTGCCCTTCGGATTTAATACTGAGCTGCTCTCCCATATACACCATTGCCTCATGTACCGGATGGGTAACGCCTAACCCATGACCCAATTTGATTACCTTGACCTTTCCAGAACCCGAACATCCCATCAACAATAGTAAAGGCCACCAACATATCCACTTCATGTCTTCCTATTTTTGACTAAAGCTATAATATCCTTGATTCTATTTTCTACGGTCACAAAATCGCGCTTGGCCATCGCCTCTCTATCAAACAATTGCGAACCCATTCCCACACAGTGTGCACCGGCATCCATCCAACTATTGAGGTTTGCCAAAGTGGGTTCCACCCCGCCGGTAGGCATTAAAGACACCTTCGGTAAAACCGACAAAACTGCTTTTAAAAATCCAGGTCCCAATACATTGGCCGGGTATATTTTCACGATAGTGGCACCCCAAATCACCGCATGATATACTTCAGTAATGGAGCCACAACCTGGAATCCAGATTAAACCCTTTTCAGAACAATACCGCCCCACCTGTTCAGATAAAATAGGCGCAACGAAAAAATCCGCCCCCGCCTCTTGGTAATCTTCGATATCCTGAACCGTATAAAGCGTCCCGGCTCCCAGTATTACATCCGGATGATGGGCTGAAAGATGAGCGCGAAGGACCCGGAAAACCCGCGTTTCGTCGTGGGCTCGATCGGGCCGACCAACCGCACCGCGTCGTTGTCGCCGGACGTGAACCGCCCCGACTTCCGCAATGGCAGCTTTGCGCAGCTGCGCGAAACCTACGCCGAGGCCGTCGCCGGCCTGGTCGACGGCGGCGCCGACATCGTGATGGTGGAAACGGTTTTCGACACCTTGAATTGCAAGGCCGCGCTGAGCGCC
>CAYTNI010000620.1:0-1698 GCA_964439115.1 uncultured Saprospiraceae bacterium | reverse complement strand
GGGCGAGGGTGTTAAAAATTCTTTGAAATAAGATTTAAATATATATCTTCGCACAACTAAAGGGACTATGACAGAAGCCTCGATTTCTTTCCTGTCAAAAACTTTAAGTTATGTTCGGATCAACGAAAAAAGACGCGGCCAAAAGCGGCGTACAACCCTCACTCTCCCTGAATACCCTCACGGAAGGAACTTCTGTTGAGGGCACCATCAAAGCCGACAGTGACCTGCGTGTAGATGGCAAAATAAAAGGAAATTTATTTTGCAATGCCAAGGTAATTATTGGGCCAACTGGGCAGGTGCATGGTGAAATCCGCTGTAAAAATGCAGTCATCGAAGGGAAGTTCACCGGTATGCTCGAAGTGCAGGAGTTGCTGAATGTCCGTGAGAATGCCCATGTTGAGGGAGACATATATATCGGGAAACTCGTGGTTCAGGCGGGTGCAGTATTCAATGTGAATTGTCACATGGGGGTAAGCCCTAAGAAGCCCGGGCCGGGCAGTAGCGGTAAACACCAGGAGGACCACGCCAAAGCTCCAAAAGATAAGGCTGTAGAAATATCATAGAGTGGGAAATCCAACACCCCATCGCAAAGAAGGCGGACAGCGGGACTATATGAAATATTCCGGCATGGCCATCCAGATGGGTGTCGTGATTCTGATTGGGGTGTATGCGGGAAAACGTCTCGATGCGCATTTCCAAACCCGGACTCCCTGGTGGACAATTTTACTTTCGCTGTTTTCAATTGTGGCAGCACTTTATTTAGCCTTAAAAGACCTCATCAAAAGCAAATAATGAATCGCAGGGAGTTTTTTATTCAATTGACATTGTTGACGATACTCACGGCAGTGGGCTTATGGTTGTTGAATGCCCTGCCATGGCTCCAGGCGCATTTAAGTTTTTCATGGGCTTGTTTAGTTATTTTCACGCTTCTGACCATTTTAATGTTTTTTGCAGCCCGCCAGGCATCTATGAGCAGCAACAAAAACGATTTTACGACTGTTGCTTTGGGTTTTTCCGGCGGAAAAATATTCTTATCAGCAATACTTGTCCTGGTTTATCTCAAATTAGGTAAACCGGATACGCGATTTTTTGTGTTGCCCTTTCTGGGTATTTATGTAGTTTATACTGTATTTGAGGTGTATTTTATGATGCGGCTGGGGCAGCAGCGCCCTCCACAAAAGTGAGTTATGGAACACGCACCCTACAAGGCTATTGTAAATGGCCAATTTGAATACGACAATCTGGATTTAAGCGCCCTCGATGCGATTCCGTTGGGTAATGGAGGAAAGTTTCATATTCTCCACGAGCAACAGTCCTTTCACGCAGAAGTGCTGGAAACCTCCTTTGCTGAAAAGCGGGCCGTGATTAAAATCAACGGAAACGTGTATGATATCCAGCTACAAGATGTAATGGATCAATTGGTCAACAGGCTTGGCCTTACCACCAAAAGAGCACACAAAGTCAAAACCATTAAATCACCAATGCCCGGACTGGTGCGGCTGGTTGAGGTATCACCTGGTCAGCAGCTCAAAGAGGGGGATAATGTGCTTATTTTAGAGGCCATGAAGATGGAGAACGTCCTCAAATCACCAGGTGAGGGCAAGGTGTCCAAGGTCCTGGTCTCTGCGGGCACGCCGGTCACTAAAGGTCAGGTACTGGTAGAGTTTGAATAACCTTAGTGGTGGTGCGTTCCATGAT
>CAYTNI010000619.1:0-1700 GCA_964439115.1 uncultured Saprospiraceae bacterium | reverse complement strand
ATATATTTAATCTAACCTATCCAGGCTCTGCAGCATGGCACTCTACTAACAATTTAGATTATTATGCGTTTTTTTGAAATAAAAATCGAATAAAAAATTAAAAAATGACAATATGAAAAGATAAAAGCAATAAAAATTAATGATTGATCTATGATTCAGCAAAAAGCCATTTTGGCTAATAAGTAAGGATATGGGGAAGTCGATTAGCACTCCTTCATGGAAAAAGCCGCTGCAATACCCTGGCGGTTGTAGCCACAGAGAATTTCCAGTTATTTTCCATGAGATGCCGGGTTACCGCTGGTTTAAGATACCTGGTAATAATTGCCCGGAGATAACCGTGCCGGCTTATCCACAAACTCCATTACGGGGAACGTATTGATTGCTTTTATCTGGAATTAGGTTTACTTTTGTTGTTAAACCGGACACCTGGTTTTCCTGATTCATTATTTTCCTTTAGACTTAACCTATTACCGTACATGCCATTTTACAGAGATATACAACCGGAAACGGAAAGCGGAAAGCGCACCCTGGAAAAATTGCTTCAGCTCAGGGCTAAATTAGACAGGGAGATACCCTCCAAAACGGCAGAAAAGACGCTTTTGCTCGCCACCTGGAACATCAGGGAATTCGACTCCGCTGCTTATGGAGAAAGAATCCCGGAGGCCATGTACTATATCGCAGAAATTATCGCCCGCTTTGACCTGGTTGCTATACAGGAAGTACGCCAGGATTTAAAAGCGCTTCACAAACTGATGGAAATTCTGGGAAGCAATTGGGAGCACATGGTTTCTGATGTAACTGAAGGGACGCAGGGTAACGGAGAGCGCACCGCCTTTGTTTTTGACAAAAGAAAAGTTAAACCGGGCGGCCTGGTAGGACAACTGGTACTACCTCCCCTGGAAACCAAAGGTCCGGATGGTAAAAAGAAATATCAGCCCGTCAGCCAGATTGTACGCACGCCGTTAATTGCCGGATTTAAAACAGGATGGACGGATTTCATTCTTACCACAGTACATATTATTTATGGCGAAGGAATTGCCAATTCTCCGGCTCGTGTGGAGGAAATACGCCAGGTTTGCCAGGCGTTGAAAAGACGAAGTGAAAACATGAGTGAATGGTCCCGAAATTTGATTTTATTAGGCGACTTCAACATCTTCGACACCTCCGACCTTACCATGAAGGAAATAACAGATGCCGGATTCATTGTGCCACCCCAACTTCAGCGCCTTCCCTCCAATGCCATGAAGGATAAATTTTACGACCAGATTGCCTTCAAAGTGCGTCCTGACCGATTTGGGACCACCGGGAAGGCCGGCGTACTGGATTTCTTCGATACAGTTTTCAAAATTGAAGAAGAAGCTGTTTACCTTCCTGAGATGGGGTCGCGCTATCATACCAATGAAGCCGGTGGACCCCGCAAAAATCCTTCCCAGTACTATCGCACCTTTTGGCGAACTCATCAAATGAGCGACCACCTTCCCATGTGGGTAGAACTACAGATAGATTTTTCTGACGAGTACTTATCCAGGAAGCTGTCGGGCTCAAAACCCTAATCGCCTCCGGAAGCTGTCCCACAAAGTATTCAAATCAGGAGAAAGCCGTGCATAGAGTACTGGGATGACGAAAAGCAGCGCAATCATCACAGATTTCAATGCGATATTTACAATAGGAAACCAGGTAAACTGCACCATACTCATAAG
>CAYTNI010000618.1:0-1704 GCA_964439115.1 uncultured Saprospiraceae bacterium | reverse complement strand
AGGGCCTGCACCTACAACCATGACCCTTTTTCCTCCGGGCATGGGCTGAAACTCCGGTTTCCAACCGTGTAAAATGGCAGAATCTCCAAGAAAGCGCTCCACGGCATGTATGCTTACAGTGGTATCCAAGAAATTGCGGTTACAGGAGTCTTCACAAGGATGATAGCAAACCCTTCCATGAATAGCAGGCATTGGGTTATTGACAATCAGCGCCTGCCAGGCCTCATAATTCTTGCCTGCCTGTGCCAGCGCAAGCCATTCCTGAATATTTTCTCCTGCCGGACAGGCATGGTTACAGGGAGGTAGGAAATCAATATATTCCGGCCGCTGGGTGCGCACCGGACCTGTGCCGCGGTCGTGCACACTCAAATCAACCGCTTTGGTTAGATCCTCTGGAGATGGATTCATGATGGTAAATTGGATGAGCAACCAAGTTTTCCCGTGCAAGGTAGCACCCGGCCAGGTGGTAGCTACTGATTTTTATCACTGGGCATTTTGATTTTTATCAAAACCTCCGGCCATTCTTTTTCTTGTCATATTTGCAGCATCCAAAACTTAAAATATGACAGTTGCTTTCAAACCCATTACTCCAGAAGAGGTTGAACTACTCAGGGATGTAGCCTGCGCGAGTTTCATAGCGGCCTACAACGGGCAAATTCCAGAGGTGTTGATGCACGAATATCTCGACTCCACCCACTCTATCGAGGTACTATCCCAGGAGCTTCGTATGGAAGATACCTTTTACTTCTTTGTTATGAGCCAGGGAAGAGCGGCAGGATTTCTCATGCTGGAGCACCCCAGGACGCATCCTGGCCTTGATTTGGCAACAGCAGTCTTTATTCACAGAATATACCTGCTGCCTGAATATTGGCACCGCGGATTGGGCGCAGCAATGATGGCTTTTTGTGAAGCTTTTGCTCAAGACAGAAGAGCTGGTTGGCTGTGGTTGCAAGTTTGGCGTGAGAATCAAAGAGCGCTAAAGTTCTACCAAAAATGGGGCTTTGAGCCATTTTCAACTATTGATTTCATTTTGGGCAATGTTGTACACGATGACCTGTTATTAAGAAAACCTATATTTGGGGCATCGCCTGCAAAGTTGAGCTAAATACATAATTAACAGTGCGGCAGGGAGTACTACCTCACCATCTGCCGCACTGCTTAATCGTTGAAAATCCAATTCTCTTCAGAACCTACTTCGGCACAAACTGGTCAAAAGTGGTGGTTTTATAGTGCTCTCCGGCGATGAATTTCAACTCCTTCATCATGGCATCTACCTGTTTAAATCCGGGGGAGATGGTAATTCGGTTTTGTTGTTCATCCAAATAGACATAACTCGGGTAACCCAGACGGCCATCGAGGAGGGAATAGGCAAGCTCATGGACGCCACGGGAGCCGTTGGCGATAAACTTGAAGGTATTGCCCTTATAGACAACATTTTCCCTCTGCTCGGCATTGAATTTGACTGCGTAGAAATTTTTGTTCACATAATCTGCCACAGTGGGGTCAGAGAAAGTGGAAGCATCCATTTTTTTACACCATCCACACCAGTCTGTGTAGAGGTCAACGAAAATTTTCTTAGGTGCTTTTTCACTTTTTTTTATAGCTTCATCCCAGGTGATCCATTGGATACCTCCTTCTGCCGGAGCTGAAGGATTGCTGGCAATGCTTTTGTAAATGGCGCCCGCAAGGAGCAAGGGTACTGCA
>CAYTNI010000617.1:0-1710 GCA_964439115.1 uncultured Saprospiraceae bacterium | reverse complement strand
CATACTTTTTGATTTTCAAATTGAAACGCACCTATCTGGTTTTTTTTAAGTTGTGATACGCGTGAATCGTTGTTTCCTGAATCAATGGCGGTGAAACAGCTGTCTATCCATGAACGTACCTTGGGGCCTTGAACCGCCACAGCACCCAGTTGATTGGAAAGATTTTCACACCTGATCTTCTCGGGTTGTATGGATCCTGCTTCCAAAGATTTCTGCAGCCACTGCCAGTCTGCGTCCAGTCGGGAAGCATTGACAATCATCAGGTAAACATCCTTTTCCAGGCAATAAAGGTAAAGATCATCCACGACACCGCCTGTTGCCAGGCACATCAAAGAGTATTGACCGTCACCAGGTTGAAGCTTTTCAACGTTGTTGGTAAGAAGGTGGTTTAGAAAAGTTTTAGCGGCAGGTCCGCTGATCTTGAATTCCCCCATGTGGCAGATGTCAAAGAGTCCACCGTGTTTGCGGACAGCTAGGTGTTCGTCCTTGATGCCCGAATATTGAACGGGCATTTCCCAGCCGCCGAATGGTACCATCTTTCCTCCGTGGGAAACGTGGCGTTCGTAAAGAGATGTTTTTTTGAGTTGTTGTTCCATGTTGTGAGGTCAGCCCCATTTTTCCAGCTTCAGCTGCTCTTTGGGGCATTGCAATTCTTCCAAAACCAACCTTTCGGCGCTATCAACCAGAGCATTCGGTCCGCAAGCGTAGAAAATCGTGTCATTTATGTTCGAGATCTGTTCCTTGACCCAATCCGCACCGATGCGGCCACGTCTTCCCGGCCATGGATCGGAATCGCTTAATCGGGTGCAGGTGACGTTAAATTTGAAATGAGGATTCTTCTGTTCCAGTTCGCGAAACTCGTCGTTGAAAATGATGTCTTCAGTTGTTCGGACGCTGTAGAGAATGGTTATTTTTGTTTCCAGTTTGCGCAGGGTCGCCTCCCTGGCAAAGCCTCGAAAAGGTGTTACGCCTGAACCGCCTGCGATGCATACTAAGTGCTTTTCAGGTTCCAACACAGGAAGAAATCGACCTACTGGAGGGATGACAAAAAGTTTGTTTCCTTTCTCGGCCCAATCCACTATGCGTGTGCCCATTTTTCCGTCTCTTTTGATCGTGACTTCAAAAAAACCTGTGTCGAGAGCGCAGGATGAAAGAGAGTAAGCTCTTTTGTATTTGGGGGTGTCCGGCCAATAGAGTGTTATGAATTGCCCTGTCTTGAAGTCCGTTTCATAACCCTCGGGCCATTTGAGGCGCAGGGTTTTGGTATCAGGCAACTCCATGGTTACCTCATCGATTTCCATTTCTACGACAATTTTTGGCATGACAGCACCTGGTTTAGTAAATTTTCAGCTCCTTGAAAGTGAGCACCCTCAGACATTGCCTGCAATTTTTCGAATGTAAAGTGCGATAGGAGTACGCTGGCGATTTCGCCGAAATGGAATATGGTCTTTACATCTCGCCTTAAATCCGTACCAATATTCAGATTCAATTATGGCAAATGTTTGTTTCCATGCTAGTGTGGAGGGTGCCCAACATGGGGCTAAGACCCTTGAACAGTTTTTAGATTACGCCAAGGCTGCCGGTGCCGATGGTGTGCAGCCTTCCAACTACATGTTGCAGGGTGAAAACGGATTCCGTCCCGCCAGCGAGATTTTGGCTGCGTTCGAATCTCGTGGCATGTCTTTGGACGGCATCTCCTGCCATTGCCCC
>CAYTNI010000616.1:0-1717 GCA_964439115.1 uncultured Saprospiraceae bacterium | reverse complement strand
TGCCAGCTTTCAAAAGGAAATTTTTTCATAAAAATATTTTGGGGTCATTAGCAAGACGACCTAAACTAAACTAAGGCCTTTAGATGGCAAGATAAAGCATAACGATTGTCGCCGTCACAACCACAAATTTCACCTAAATGAATACGTCGGCTCCGGTTTCTGAAAATTACTTGCGATATTTACCTGCTCATCACACCGACAAATTCGGACATGGAAAATACCATTCCCCTTCGAATCTACGACTTTCTGAAAGCCCACCCACCTTTTCAGTTTTTTGAAAAAGAACAGCTTCTGGAGTTGGCGGAGCGGGTAGTGGTCCAATATCGGGCACAGGGAGAGGTGGTATTTCGACAGGGTGAAACTGTAGGAAATTACATTTACTTCATCCAGCAAGGCGCTATCAATCTGTACCTGGAATCCGGGGGTAACAGGGAACTGGCGGATCAATGCGATGAGGGGGAACTCTTCGGACTGGCACCCTTGCTGGAAGCACCAAACTATGAGCTCAGCGCGGAATCTGCAGAGGAATCCCTGGTTTATGCCATCCCGGCAGATATCTTTCGGCGTGTCGCCGGGAATGCCCCTAAGGTATGGCCTTATCTTGCAGCCCATTTTGCAGTGGGTTTACAGCATATCCGCTTAGCCGCATCGCAGGGGAAAATATTTCTTCCTCGAGCGCAAGTAAAAAGTGAGGCCTTTTCCATGCTGGAAATTCAACCCATGGAAAACAGCCGGGAACCTGTGACTTGTAAACCGGATTCAACCATACGGGATGCTGCTTGCCTGATGACGCGGAAGGAGGTAGGCTCTGTAATTGTGGTTGATGATGCTCAGTTTCCTCTTGGAATCATCACTGATAAGGATCTGCGGCGAAACGTTGCCTCTGGAATAACGCCACTCGAATCACCCGTTTCTGCCATCATGTCGAGTCCGGTTTGTACTGCTAAGCCTGCTGTTACGGTAGCAGATGTACAAATGCAGATGGTGAAACATCAGATTCACCACCTGTGCCTGACAAAAGACGGCACTCCTGATTCCCCGGTGGTAGGAATAATTTCCGAGCATGACTTACTGGTGGTACAGGGCAACAACCCTGCTGTTTTCCTGCGTGAAATCAACAGAGCAGGTGGGAGTGAGGAGTTAAGTAAAATCAGGAGCCGGGCCGAGAATCTCATGGAGCAGTACATTCTGCAGGAGGTATCTACGGCCTATATTTCGGGCATCATGACCGAAGTGAATGACGCATTGATAAGAAGAGCCATCGAGCTGGCAATGGAAAGCCTTCGTGCAGAAGGGCATCAGGTTCCCTCCTCGGGATTTTGCTGGCTTGCCCTTGGCAGCGCAGGGCGGGAGGAACAATTTTTGCGGACGGATCAGGACAGCGCACTGGTGTTCGAAGATCCGGCAGTGAATGAACTGGAACAAACGCGCACTTTTTACCTTAGTCTTGCCCGGCGTGTCACCCAAATGCTCGCCTCTTGTGGCTTTGAGCCATGTCCGGCAGAGATGATGGCTTCCAATCCCAGTTGGTGTTTGTCACTGGAGGAGTGGAAGTCACAATTTAGCGAGTGGATGCAGGAACCCGACCCAAAGGCCATTATGTATTGCAGCATTTTCTTTGATTACCGACCGGTTTTTGGCCTGACAGCGATGGCATCCGCACTCAGCGGGCATATTTACGGGATTCTTGAAGAGGAAAAAATACTATTGTCCCTGC
>CAYTNI010000615.1:0-1740 GCA_964439115.1 uncultured Saprospiraceae bacterium | reverse complement strand
AAATGCTTTTCCTTTCTTTCCTTTTGCATGAGGCAAAGATAGTGAAATCGCGAAAAAGGCCACAGCCTGCTGTTGGGAAAGAATAGATGTAAAAAAGCTTGACGAGTTTTGAAAAAAGGATTAACTTGCCATTGAATACCTCACACTACTGAAGGCTCATGAACGTGACTTCATTTTTGGAATACTTAAGATTTGAGAAACGGTTTTCTCCCCATACCATAGAAGCTTACCGCTGTGATTTAGAGCAGTTGAGTAATTTTTTGAAAGAAATGCAGATTATTGAACCTCAGGTAATCAGTAGCGGGCATTTGCGAAGTTGGATGGTACATTTGTTGCAGGGGGGATGTTCCGCCCGGAGTGTACACCGGAAAATTTCTGCTGTAAGGTCTTGGTTTCGCTTTTTGTTAAAGCGTGGGGTGGTGAAGTCCAATCCTGCTGCGCGGCTGATATTGCCTAAACCAGCCAGGCGTTTGCCGGTGATGCCGGAGGAGTCTGCCTTGCGCCACCTGTTTCAGTCAGTAGTCTGGGGGGAAGACTTTGAAGGCGTGCGGGATCGGATGATTATGGAGTTGTTGTATCAGACTGGTCTCCGGCGTTCGGAGTTGATTGGATTGAAGATGGCTGACATAGATTTGGTACGTCGTTCGCTGAAAGTCATAGGAAAGGGGGACAAGTCGAGGATTATTCCTTTCGGGGAAGGATTGGCGGCGCAACTTTCTGCCTATTTGGAAAAGCGCCGGGACGCTTTCAGGGAAGTCATGACGGAGGCATTGTTACTGGGGAATCATGGCAGGGCTCTTACGGAAAAGCAGGTATATCTGATTGTTCGTCGGTACTTGTCATTGGTAACGAACCAGGAAAGGCGAAGTCCGCATGTGATGCGGCATGCATTTGCCACTCATCTATCCAATCATGGCGCTGAACTCGCGGCGATAAAGGAGTTGCTGGGGCATTCCAGTTTGGCAGCGACACAGGTGTATATGCACAATTCTGCGGAGCGTCTCCGGCAAGTGTATCAACAGGCGCATCCTAAGGCGGGCATTAAGGAGCGTTAAAGAAGTAATTTTTTCATCGTAAAATAAAGGAATATGAGAGTGTACACGGAAACGGTAGCCTTCAAGGCCGACCAGAAATTAATTGATTATATTGAGCGCAAGCTGAGCAAAATGGATCAGTTTTTTGATCGGATTATTGATGCAAACGTGGTGTTGAAGTTAGAGAATGCCGGGCAGGTACGGGACAAGGTTGCGGAGGTACGGATTAAGGTGCCCGGAGAGGTGCTTATTGCCAAAGAGACGCGAAAGACCTTTGAGGCTTCGGTAGCTTCTGCTGTGGAGGGGCTGCGCAGGCAGTTAATCAGGTATAAGGAGAAGGAAAGAATAGGATAACTGCTGAACTTCAAGCGATAAAACAGGGGGGAGTCTCCTTCCAAACAGGGGGAGACTCCTCTTTTTTTTATCCTGTTAGGGTCAGCTTTGACTTTGACACCTGAAAAATCAAAAAAAAATAAATTTCATTTGGAAAATAGAGAGTGTTAGCGTTATCTTTGCATTCGCTTTCCGGGAAAAGTCTCGAAAGAGTTTAAATCAAATTGGTTTTCAGGCTTTTAACTTCTGATTTTCAGTGATTTAAAACAAAACTTTGCATTTGTTCCTGGCTAACGAAATTTTTAGTCTGTCAAAGTTAAAATGTTGCAGGCAAAAAAAGACCAGCCAGTGTAGCTCAGTTGGTAGAGCAGCT
>CAYTNI010000614.1:0-1741 GCA_964439115.1 uncultured Saprospiraceae bacterium | reverse complement strand
GGAGAAAATTCAAATTCGGTTATAGTGCATTAAGCCTATCCCAATATCGTTTTTAGCCCAAATAATGATTTGGAGATAGCTTCTAGTCTTATAGCTGAAGGATAAAATCATTCTTCACAAGCTTGGAAGCTAATCTGCCAAGCCCTCTGCGTCTAAAGTGAGGAGCATTCGTTTAGGGATTTAATATTGAATAAAAATGAATAACATGAAACGTATCAGGCACGCAATTTTCTTTGTTTTTTTTCTTTATACGATTGTAGGGTCCTCTCAGGATCCAGCGAAAGCTTTTAATGCCGCTCAAGGTAATGCCGCTATTGAAATCATTATTCCAAATGTGGATCCGGTGTTTTTTCAAGAGGCCACTCTCCATGGCGGAGACCCATCTATCTTAATTCGTTACACAACCTTAATTGTCAATGCATGGTTTGATGCAGTAGCTCCTTACCATCCCACTGCAGTGGCGGTTTATAGTGATCAGGAGCGGCAAACCCCTTTCGATGGGAGGGATAATACGCATTTGAATGTTGCAATTACTGCTGCTTCAAAGGTGATTTTAGATAATTGCTTTCCGGGATACAAGGAAAAATGGGAGCAGATGTTGCAGTCAGTAATCGAAGGTTCGGGTGCAACGGATGTGTCAGCGGCACTAAAAATTGGAGCCCTTGCGGGGGATAAGATTTGGAATGGCAGACTAAGGGATGGAATGAACCAGGATGGAAAGGAAGGTGGCAGAGTGGCTAATTTTCTTCCTTTTAGCGATTACACGGGCTACACGCCGGTCAATACGCCGTATAAGGTCAATGACCCGAGCAGATGGCAGCCCGGTATAGTAAGAGATGGGGTGGGAAAGTACAAGGCTCAAGTTTTTGTTACGCCTCAGTATGGAGCAGTCACTCCTTACACAGCGCTCTGGTCATTCGATCTGCCACTTCCAGCTCCGGCACAAAGTAACTATGCCAATTTTGATGCTTATAAAAAACAAGCGGATGATGTACTGGAGAGAAGCAGGAATATGACCGATGAACAAAAAATGCTAGCAGAGTTTTTTGAAAACAAACTGTTTTCCTTGCCCGTATCAACCGTGGTGGCTGCAATGAAGAATCAATTAAATCTCATGGATTTTATCCATTTGTTTTTCACCCAGGAGGTGGCCATTTTTGATGCAGGAATCTGGGTATGGGCTAAGAAAAAGGAATTTGATGCCGTGCGACCATTTACGGCCATACGGCATTTATATGGAGACAGCATGGTAGAAGCCTGGGCAGGAGAGGGCAAAGGGGTTATTAGTATTCCTGCAAATAATTGGCAGAGCTATTTGCCGGTTGCGGATCATCCTGAGTACCCTTCAGCATCAGCTTGCCTGTGTGTAGCCCACGCTACCGCTGTTAGCGAAACTACAAAAGACAATAACCTAGGCTGGACAGTAGATTTTGAGCCAGGAAGTTCTTTTGTTGAGCCAGGAATTACGCCTGAGGCAAAAATGAGTTATACTTTTGAAACCTGGGATGATTTTGCCGAGAAATGCGGCCTTACCCGTCTTTGGAGCGGGGTGCATTTTGAAGCATCTGTAAAAAATATTAAAGACCCATGTACAACTATTGGGTTGGAGGCTAAAAAGTATGTTGACCTTTTAAGTTGGCCCTTCAGTGCACCAACACAAAAATCGCTTCGCTGCTGCAGCCGGATCTGTTTTAACCCGAAAAATCCACAGATTTTTCGCCCTCCGGGCCGACGAAGCACA
>CAYTNI010000613.1:0-1742 GCA_964439115.1 uncultured Saprospiraceae bacterium | reverse complement strand
GCTTTCGACCCCAATGACTCTGTGGGGATTCTCGACAGCTATTTTCCGGATGCCGATTTTTTTACCGAATATGAACGTTTTGACCGGCACCTTGAAAAAATGAAACGACAGGGTACCCCACTGGATTACATCAGCGTTTGCTCTCCCAATTATTTACACGATGCCCATATTCGATTCGGCCTTCGCCTCGGTGCGAATGTCATCTGTGAAAAGCCGCTGGTACTCAACCCATGGAATGTGGAAGCCCTGAAAATGGTGGAAAAGGAACACCGGCGCAAGGTGAGCACCATCCTTCAATTGCGACTGCATCCGGCCATTCAGGTACTCAGGGAAGAGATATCCAAATCTCCAAAAGGCAAAATCCATGAAGTGGAACTGACCTATATCACGTCCAGAGGAAAATGGTATTTCGCCTCCTGGAAAGGGGATATTCAAAAATCCGGAGGTATCGCCACCAATATCGGCATTCACTTTTTTGATATGCTGCAATGGATTTTTGGTCCGGTCCAGGACAACCTGGTTCATCTGCACAGCCATGATCGGGCAGCAGGGGTCCTGGTGCTCGAACGCGCCAGGGTGCGCTGGTTTCTGAGCATACATCCCGGAACACTTCCCGAAGCCGTCATCGCCCACGGTGGACGAACCTTCAGAGCCATGACCGTTAACCAACGCACCATCGAATTCAGCGAGGGCTTTACTGATTTGCACACCCTTAGTTACCGCCAAATCCTCAATGGACAGGGCTTTGGCCTCGAAGATGCCGCCCCAGCGGTACAAATCGTACACGATATACGGCAAAAACCGCTTGCGCCTCTTACGGCGGAGGCTCATCCATTAGTGGAATTGTCGCAGGTTCCTCATCCTTTTCAAACAAACCCATCTACTGAAGCATTATAATTTATGAAAATTCTGGTAACAGGAGCGGCTGGATTCATTGGATTCCATGTGGTACAAAAGCTGTTGGCCCGCGGCGACGAGGTCATAGGACTGGATTCCATCAACGACTATTACGATATCAACCTCAAATACGCCCGGCTGACCGAGACCGGAATAGTGAGGGAAGAGATTAGCCCCGGAATTTTGGTAAAGAGCCTGACAAATGACCGTTACCAGTTCATTCAGCTTTATCTGGAAGACTCGGAGCAGTTGATGAACCTATTTAAAGACCAGTCATTTGATGCCGTTTGTCATCTTGCCGCCCAGGCCGGCGTTCGCTACAGCCTGGAGAATCCCGGAGCTTACATTGATAGCAACATTCGCGGTTTTTTAAGTATTTTAGAGGCCTGCCGCCATCACCGCACTGGACATTTGGTATTCGCGGGCAGTTCCAGTGTATATGGGTTGAATGAGCAGATGCCCTTCTCCACCCGCGACAATGTGGACCATCCGGTCTCACTGTATGCGGCCTCCAAAAAAAGCAATGAATTGATGGCTCACACTTACAGCCACCTATTCGGACTGCCATGCACAGGACTGCGTTTTTTTACCGCTTATGGGCCCTGGGGAAGGCCCGACATGGCTTTGTTCATTTTTACAAAGGGCATCATGTCAGGCCAACCGGTAAAGGTGTTCAACCACGGGAATATGCAGCGCGATTTCACCTACGTAGATGACATTGCCGAAGGTATTCTTCGGGTGTTGGATTCGCCACCCGTTGGTAATCCTAATTGGGACGGTCAGCACCCTGACCCTTCAAGTAGTCGGGCGCCCTATAAGATTTATAATATTGGCAACCAAAGTCC
>CAYTNI010000612.1:0-1754 GCA_964439115.1 uncultured Saprospiraceae bacterium | reverse complement strand
ATTTGCTCAAATTGAACAACAAAATTTAATCATCAAAGTAGCTGATTCGGGTGTGGGCATACCTGCTGAAAAATTGCCCATGATTTTCGATAGCTTTTATCAGGTTGATAATTCTCCCCGTAACGGTATGGCCGGTAGCGGGATTGGACTCGCACTCACCTCCGAACTAGCCGATTTGATGAATGGCCACATCCACGCTTCCAGTAAACCCGGAAAAGGAGCTGTTTTTACACTTGAAATTCCTGCTAAATATACAAATTCTACTCAAGACTTAATTTCCTTCCCGGATGAACAGGACCAGCCAGCCGAAATAATAGCTTCCCCTATTCCGGGGGCATCCCTCTTAATTGTGGAGGATAATCCGGAGTTCCAAAAGTTTCTTGAATTGTTATTAGGAGAGAAGTTCACACTTCGAATCACCCCCAATCCTGTTGAGGCTTTCCAGGCATTGGAAGCAGGATACCTCCCTGCGTTGATTATTTCTGATGTGATGATGCCCCAAATGGACGGATTCACTTTTTTGGAGCAGTTGAAAAAAAATCCGCTTTTCGCACCCATTCCGGTGCTGATGCTCACCGCGCGAACAGCTGATGAAGATCAACTTAAAGCCATGAAACTCGGTGTGGATGACTATATCGTGAAACCTTTTGAGGAGGAAATTTTACTTGCCGCTATCATTAGGCTCCTACAGCGATATGTCAACCGATTTAGGGGCAAGCACGAGTACGATGTTGATGCCGAGGATATAGATATTGCAAATACGCTAGAAAATGTTGAATGGTTGGAAAAACTTCAGTTTGAGGTTAACCAAAACCTCCATATGACTACATTTTCAGTCGATGAGCTCGCCGGGTTAATGTTGATGGGTCGTACAGCTTTTTACAAAAAAGTGCAGCGCCACACAGGCCTTACACCCAACCAGTATATTATGGAAGCTCGTCTGGTCAAAGCCCGGTTTTTTCTGGAGACAGAACCGCGGTTAACCATCAAGAATCTTTTGCCGCGTATCGGGCTAAAGCACGAAGAACACTTCAATAAAGTATTCAAAGAACGCTTTGGGAAGTCGCCGGCGCTTTACAAAAAAGAAAATACCTGATTATTCATCCCGTACCACTCTGAAACCAACGTGATGCTGCCCGTCGGTGGCTTTCCCCATAAGTCGATAGCAGTTTTTGGATGCCTCCGGCGGAAAGGTGAAAGAGCCACCACGCAACATGCGAATACCACAATCGCCGCCTTTAATCCAGGTACTGCCGGTAGTCGGTGCACCGCGGTAGTCGTTATGACCACAGTCTGCCGTCCATTCCCATAAGTTGCCGCTCATGTCATAAAGGCCCAGTGCATTAGGCATTTTCATCTTTACTGCGTGAACGCGATTGTCTGCATTCCCCCTATACCAGGCAACCGCATCAGGGTCATCACTGCCGGCATATTTGGATCCGGTTTGAGTGCGCCCTCCACGTGCTGCGTATTCCCACTCCGCCTCCGAGGGCAGTCTCATCCCATAAAAACGAGCAAACTCAACTGCTCCGTACCAGGTTACAAAAAAGGCAGGCAGGTTTTCCATTCCGGCAGGTACCTTCCAAATGCCCTCAGTATCCATTTGTGCCCAAGGGGCTCCCTGGAGAAGCTTCTGGCCTTTATCCAGCCCATCCTTAACGGTCGCACTTCGGTATTCGTTCAGAAAATCGAGGTATTGACTGGTGGTGACTTCGGTTATACCTAAATAGAAGTTCTCAATCCTTATTTTTCTC
>CAYTNI010000611.1:0-1774 GCA_964439115.1 uncultured Saprospiraceae bacterium | reverse complement strand
GGTACTCCTTGTCAAGGTTTTTTGGAAAAGCTATGAAAAATTCATCTCGAAGAGCCTAATTTAACACAGCATAATAATTTTTTGCACCGCTTGGCTATTGCAAAAAAAATTGTCGGGGCGACAGGATTTGAACCTGCGACCACACGCCCCCCAGACGTGTACTCTACCGGGCTGAGCTACGCCCCGAATCTAACTTTTCTTAACAAGTGTGGGTAATACAGGACTCGAACCTGTGACCTCTGCTCTGTCAAAGCAGCGCTCTAAACCACCTGAGCTAATTACCCGCTTCATGCTTTTCTACAGAGCTTTCTCTGATTGCGGGCGCAAATATAGCGCTATTTTATATTCTCACAATACCCTTATGGAAAAATAACATGCCTCCAAAAAACAACGCCATTAGATTTGTTGTAAAGGGATTGTTAAAAAAAAGATAATTCTGTTTTCCCTACAAACAAAGCAGACTAGCAGGGGTTTATTGGGCAGAGTTTTTTCATACTAATAAGGTTTAGGTGGCTGTGTACATTGAACACGGCCTTTTTTATGCCTTCTCTCAATCATGGCGAGACACAAATCGCCGCAGATTGGCCTTTAACTCATCAAATGCTGCAAAAAACGCCTCCAACTCGACCACCATATCTCCGAACGCCGAATCTTCAAGAAATAAGGTTCCTGGCCTGGCGCCACCCAGTACCCGCTCCTGCACGGCAACCCGCCCCCTAAACTCGTCAATGTGCTGCAACTTCTTCAGTAAAATGCCGCGGTACTCATCCACATGCTCCGCTATAGACATATAATCTGGATGCGAATTCACCACCCGCGTCAACTCATGCTGGAAAATTTTAATCTGATCCTGCATGTAATCCAAATGGCGCAACCATTCTAGGTGCTTGCGATGCCTGATTTCGGCGGGGAACATGGTATCGGTCATGGTCTGTGCTTTGTCGGCAATTTAGGGGTTTAAGGATTGCCAATCCATGACTTTTATCAACACACTGCGGATATCTTACGGCTCCCGTTGCAGGATGACATTCTGGTAGGGAAACGGAATCTCAATGCCCTCAGCGTCATACCGCTTTTTAACTGTCTCCAGAAGATCGCATCCCATGACGAAGGCATTGGCCTGATTGTCAGCCCATACATAGGCGCGTAGCTGGATGGCATAATCTCCCAGGGCAATAACCCGTACCTCCACATCTTGCTTACCCTCGGCAATCTGCTTTGGCGTGCGTACATCCAAATGCAAGGGGTGCTTAAGTGCTTCCTCCCTCAGAATCGCCTTGGCCCTGTCAATATCGGCATTGTAACCGATACTCATATCCACAAAGCGGCAGATGTTGTCATCCTGAAAATCAGAGTTGATGATGATTTCCTGGTTCATCACCGAATTGGGAATGATTATTCGGCGATTTTCAAAATCCCGGATAACCGTATGTCGCAGGGTGATGTCTTCTACCACACCGGTCGGCATGTCGCGTACCCGGAGCCGGTCATTCACCCTGAATGGCTTGAACATGATGATGAACATGCCGCTGATGATGTTACTCAAGGCGTTCTGCGAGGCAAGGCCCACTGCCACGGCCAATATCCCGGCACCCGCCAGCATGGAGGTGGCCACAGCCCGCAATGGGGGCAGGCTGTACACCGCAATGCCAATACCAATTATATAGACGATAGCACTTATAAAATGTTTCATGAACTGGTAGTTGGTGGGATCGTTCCGGATGATTAGCGTTGATTGCCGGATAAACCTCGAAAAAATCCGGTTCACTAACCA
>CAYTNI010000610.1:0-1776 GCA_964439115.1 uncultured Saprospiraceae bacterium | reverse complement strand
AATCTTTATCATTTGTGGGGTCCTGGTCAGCCTGGATCCTGTACCCAAAGCGATGAAGTCGCTGATACCCCCGTGCAATCGCGAACTTATGTGGAAGAGTGTCCAACGCATCCTCAGATTTCTTGCGGCAGCCCCGATATGTTTATGAATTTTATGAATTATACAGATGATTCCTGTATGGTAATGTTCACACTAGGTCAAAAAAATCGGGTTTGGGCAGCGCTGAATTTTTCGAGATCCGGATTACTCCAATCAGATGGTTGTATAGCTCCTTCCAGCGTCCACGCTGAAAATTCCGATATTCCTGAAATGTGGTTACTGCAGAACCCTGTTGCAAATGAAGTTAAACTGAAATTGAGTACCGGCAACGGGGAGCTTTTTCAATGGCGCATCATTTCGCTTTCGGGACAAAATTTGCGGCAAGGCACATTCCTCGGGCAAAATATAGTCAGATTGGATATTGTTGGACTTCCTCCAGGTCTTTACTTTCTTCAAGTACATGGGCACGGTATCCACTTCGCTGAAAAACTGGCCGTAACCGGGCAATAGACATTGAAATAATTTTACAGTACGGCATAGATAACGGCTGCACTCATGAATCCAACTACCGCAATTACTGTACTGGTGAGGGTCCAGGTATGGAAGCCCTGAGTTTCAGTCATACCCAGATATTGTTTGATTAACCAGTAACCGCTGTCATTCACATGCGACATGATGGTTGCACCAGATGCAATGGAAATTACTAATGCAGCTAGTCGGCCATCAGAAAAAGTACTGCCTGATCCTTCTAATATGGGGGCAATCAATCCGGCGGCTGTAATCATAGCTACTGTAGCAGACCCCTGGGCAATTCTAATGAATGCTGCGGTTAAAAATGCAAACAACAGGATAGGCAGTCCAAGATTTTCCATGTATTGTGCAAGGATGCTTCCTACGCCATTATCCACTAAAATTTGTTTAAACACGCCACCTGCGCCGGTTACCAGGATTATCGTACCTGCAGGCGCAAAGGATTTTGTGCTAATGTCAAGCAGAACTTCTTTGGAAATACCTTTCCTTATGCCCATGATGTACCAAACCCAGATATTGGCAAGCACCAGCGCCATAAAGGGATGGCCAATCAGTAAAATAAAATTCATCACTTTCCCTTCCGGTAAAGGGATAATACCTGCTTTGCACAAGGCGGCTATCATGATCAAGCTAATGGGCAGGAGTATAGCAAAAATTACTCCGCCGGCATCAGGAAGCGGTGCAGCGAGGCTGTTTTTTGGAGGAATTACTCCTTCAGGAACTGCCAGGTAAATTTTTTTGGAAATGTATTTACTTAACCAGAGCCCTGCTATCATTACCGTTGGTATCCCTGCCAGGAACCCCACACCAATGACCCATCCAAGATTGGCATTTAATATTTCCGCCACGGCAATCGGGCCTGGTGTGGGAGGGATGAAGGTATGGGTAACGGCAAGTCCGGATAATAGGGGAAGTGCGTAGTAAAGTATGGATTGGCCGGTCTTTTCCTGAAGTGCGTAAATGATGGGTAATAGGATGATGAACCCCACATCAAAAAATACAGGTATGCCAACCAAAAAACCGGTAATGGCTAATGAGAGTGGAGTACGCTTTTCTCCCAGACGCTCATTTAAAAAGGCGGCTACAGCAAGTGCACCACCTGAGTATTCGAGAATTGCTCCAAACATTGCTCCAAGTCCTACCACGGTCGCCACAAATCCTAAAGTGGAGCCCATCCCCCTTTGTACGGTATCTATAATAGCCGAA
>CAYTNI010000609.1:0-1781 GCA_964439115.1 uncultured Saprospiraceae bacterium | reverse complement strand
GAGTATAACATGGAAAGAATTGGAATTTGCGCCAGGCGGGCATCATGGTAAATTGCCCTGCTAAAGCCATATTACTTGTTGGAAAAAGGCTGATTGGTAATCAGGGCTGGGGATGGTATGGCTTTGCGCCAATCGCGGTAGCCAAGGAAGGCCATTGCCAGAAAGACAGTATATAATCCCGTGGTAATCCAAAGGCCTTTATAGGCATAGACACCGATGGCCACGACATTGACCACTATCCAAAACAGCCAGGATTCCAACTTCTTTTTGGCGGTAAGCCATTGTGCGGCTAAGCTTGCCACGGCGATGAATGCGTCGGGATAGGGTGCAGCGGCGTCGGTATAATTGGCCATAATGAAGCCCCAGAGAAAGGTGCCGGTCATCACACCGGCTATCCAACGAGGCAGTTGAGTATTGGGGATGGTACTTACCGCCAGTGCCTGGTGACCTTTTCCGCCATAAAGCCATTGCCACCAGCCAAAAATTTGAAGAAAGATATACACGACGTGCAGAATCATGTCTGAATAGAGTTTAGCCTGGTAAAAGACCCATACATAGAGTGTCACTTGTATGAGTCCGGTGGGCCAGCAGAGGATGTGTCGCCTGACGACCAGCCAGACGGCGATGAGGCCAAAAAAAGTAGCGATAGCTTCTATCCAGGTCATAAAATGGTAATCAGGGCGGGCCGGAGCGACGCAGTTTGCGCAGCAGGAACGCCAGTTTGGCATTTAGGGAATGGCCTGCGTTGAAAAAATGGCCGTTGAGCAGGAGCCAGTCATCTTCCTTTTTGACGGATTCCAATTCGCTGTAAACGATACGACGGGCGGTATGCAGGGGCGCTTTCCAGTAGATGGCGCTGTCGGTGAGGGCGAAACCTTCGCTACAGGAACCTAGTACGCTCAGGTCGCAGATAAGATTGATGCGCTCTTCACGGTCGGCGAAAAGAAAATATTTGGCGGCATTGCGGATTTGTTCCTCCGACATTTGAAGCATATCGGGAAATGCGGAGACATCCTCCTGTTCGATATCGAGATAATCCAGAATCATCTGCTGCATCATGCCGGGTGGGGGTGGTCCGGACTGCCAGGCGAGGATGCGTTCCGGAAAAGGAATTTGATGAAGGTCCCGGCAATGCCGAATGAGGAAGAAGTCGAGAAGATTTTCGAGGAATTCTTCCAGATAGCGATTCAGCAGCACGTTGGTGCGTGGCTGGTGTTGCAGGTTTTGGGCAGCCAGTGCGGCGCGGCGTTGGAGGGTATCTCGGAAGCCGGAATTGTACACCCGTTCCCAGAAGGGCTGGATATCGGTGGGTGCGAAAAGGTCGCGACAACGGGCTTTTAGTGTTTCGAAAAACAGATCCACCAAATCCTGCTCTAAAGAGGCGCTTTGAGTATCAATTGCATATTGCAGAGGAATGGCCTGTGCGGCGCCGCAATACGGGCAGAACCGCGCATCGGCGGGAATAGAGCGGCGGCAATCGGCACAAGTATTCATCATAAGCTGAGGAAAGACAGAACCAAATAAGCTTATTTTTGGTTTACCCGCAAATATACATCAAAAAGGATACCCATGGAAGATTCCAGGCAGCAAGAGTATGATGAATATCAATCTTTCGCATTTCATCCGCACAATGTCTTGCTCTTTTTGATGCTTTTTGGGATTACCGTGCTTTTTTTAAGCCTTACCATTGCGTTTGTATATAACAGAATACAAAACGACCTTCCACCCATTCAGATGCCCTGGATTTTTTTGGCAGCACCGTTATTTTGTTGGGTGGTAGC
>CAYTNI010000608.1:1447-1789 GCA_964439115.1 uncultured Saprospiraceae bacterium | reverse complement strand
TTATGATGCAATAGCTATAACACGCTTTCCTTGTACTCAGTTGCAAAGCAGTTCTAAAGGTAAGCCGATTTTGCGTAAAAATAACCGTTTAAACCGTATTGCCAATATGCAACTTTTTTTTACCGAAGATTGGTCTGAGCATCAGGCACGCCTGTCGGCAGAGGAATCCCGCCATTGTGTGCAGGTGCTGCGCAAAAAAACAGGGGAGGAGATTTATGCGATTGACGGCAAAGGCAATTTTTTGACGCTCCGCATTTCCGCGATCGAAAAAAAGGATCAGGTGCTCTGCGAGGTACTTGCTGTGCAGGAGGACTGGCATCCGGTGCCCTATGATTTGCATCT
>CAYTNI010000608.1:0-1426 GCA_964439115.1 uncultured Saprospiraceae bacterium | reverse complement strand
AAACACCGATCGCATGGAATGGCTGTTGGAAAAGGCTACCGAAATTGGGGTGTCAAGGATTACCCCGGTGATTTGTCAGCGCTCGGAACGCCGCCAGCTCCGGCTTGACCGGCTGGAAAAGGTGATGCTGTCGGCCGTAAAGCAGTCGCTGAAAGCCCGGATACCCCGGTTGGATGAGCCTCTGCTTTTTAAAGACTGCCTTCGGGAAACGGATGTTGAAGGGATGCGGTATATTGCCCACTGCGAACCGGGGGATAAGCTGTCGCTGTCCAACAACTATATCCCGGGCACCAGCGTTAAGATATGGATAGGCCCGGAGGGAGATTTTTCACCGGAAGAAATCGCTCAAGCTATAGCAGCAGGTTGGCAACCCCTAACCCTGGGGTCGAGCCGCCTGCGCACCGAAACCGCCGCTTTGCTGGCTTGTTGTACCATTTACCAACTAAATCAATGAGTGTCATGCGCCTCAAAAAGTTATTCGGATTATTGCTGTTGTTGCCCTTGTTTGCCGCTCAGCCGGCAGAAGCTCCGCTCAAACTGGCTTTGCTGAAATACAACGGGGGAGGAGATTGGTATGCCAATCCTACGGCACTGCCCAACCTTACCCGGTTTTGTAACCGATACCTGGGAACGAGTCTGGATCCCGACTACGCTGTTGTGGAAGCAGGAAGTGTGGAACTGTTTAATTACCCCTTTGTTCATATGACCGGCCACGGGAATGTGGTTTTTTCCGATCAGGAAGCCCAAAATATGCGCGATTACCTGATCGCAGGCGGGTTTTTGCACATTGATGACAATTACGGCATGGATCCCTATGTCCGGGTGGCCATGAAAAAGGTTTTCCCCGAACTGGAATGGGTGGAATTGCCTTTTGAACACGAAATCTACAACCAGACCTTCACTTTTCGCAATGGCTTACCCAAGATTCATGCCCACGACAACAACCCGCCACAAGGCTTTGGGCTTTTTTGGGAGGGCCGGTTGGTTAGCTTTTATACCTATGAATGCGATCTGGGCGATGGTTGGGAGGATGCTGAAGTACACAATGACCCGGAAGAGATAAGAAGGTCAGCCCTTCAAATGGGAGCGAATATCGTGCAGTTTGCTTTTCAGCAATAGGAACGGATTACTCCAACAGGATGTTTTTACTGCTGCGGATGTAATCCCTGACGTTGAGCCAAAAGGCCGTAATCAGGTATAAAATAACAGGAGAGCCCAGGGTGGCGAAGGAAAAATAAATGAAATATACCCGGACCCTTGAGGAGGCTACCCCCATTTTGCGGCCGAGATAAGCGCAAACGCCAAAAGCAGATTTTTCAAGCATATCGGATAATCGCCACATAATTTTCAATTTTGATGGGGGTGTAACAGTATTTTTTTAAAAAAGTTGATTAAAAGTAATAAAAAAATCGCTCAGTTGCGCTTT
>CAYTNI010000607.1:0-1791 GCA_964439115.1 uncultured Saprospiraceae bacterium | reverse complement strand
ACCGCGTGAATCCCTGACGCTTTTAACATTTCCAACAGGTAAGTCCTTAGCTCCGGGTTCCTGCACACCAGATAAAAGCAATGGCCATTGTTCGTGGCCCCCACTGGTATCTGAGGACGCTCCACGCCTCCCTGTGTCTCCAGGTCTTCCAGCAATTCATAATACCGATGCCAATGCTGCAACCTTTTCTCCTGTATCCAATCTAAATGTTCCAACTGCGCCCAGAGAAAGGCTGCAGTTACTTCAGACGGCAAGAAGGAAGAGCCCACATCCACCCATCCATATTTATCTGTCTCTCCCCGCCAAAAGGCCGCCCGGTTCGTCCCCTTCTCCCAGATGATTTCCGACCTTTCCATAAACCGGTCGTCGTTGACCACCAACATGCCGCCCTCGCCGCAAATTATATTCTTAGTCTCGTGAAAGGAAAATGCTGCCAAATGCCCAATCCCTCCCAGTGGCCTCTTCACACCGTCAGCGCCGGTATAGTAACTATCCACCGCCTGGGCAGCATCTTCTACTACCCACAAACCATATTTTTCAGCCAGCGCCATGATGCCATCCATGTCGCAGGCCATCCCGGCATAATGTACCGGCACTATGACCCTTGTTTTCGAATTAATGAGCGGCTCCAGCGTGGCCACATCCACGTTGGGATGACCGGCACAGGAGTCCGCAAATACAATCTTTGCACCGCGCAGCACAAAGGCATTGGCCGTGGATACAAATGTGTAGGATGGCATAATGACTTCGTCTCCTTCCCGGATATCCAGCAGAATGGCCGCCATCTCCAGGGCATCCGTGCACGATGTTGTCAACAAACACTTCCTGAAGCCATAGCGCTTCTCAAAAAATGACTGACACTTTTTAGTAAAAACCCCGTTACCGGAAATCTTCCCTAACAAAACCGCCTCCTCGATGTAACGCGTCTCGCTGCCCGTCAGAAAAGGCTTGTTAAAGGGTATGCTTTCCTTTAATTCCATGCTGCATTTTTATTCCCCAAAAGCATTTCAAGCCATCCTTTCCGCTTCTGCACGAAACTATCCCTGTGCGGGCAACTAAGCCCTCTCCAGCACCATCATCCGGCTCGTACCCCAAAGAGGCCTAAGCCCCCTGCGTAATGCCCATATCTCCACAGCATGAAGTCCTCGAAGCAACGCGGTTGTAAACCAGCCCGTCCGGTGATAGCCCTGCTCTCGGGAGGCCACATCCTCCGGATTGCCGGACACCAAGCCTATCCGCTCCGGCAATACCCGCAAGAACCAGACCAAGGGTACGTAATAAGCAAAAAAGTAGTGGCTGTGTACTACCTTCCAAGGGGTATCTTTTACCAGCCTTCGCTCTTCTTTAGCGTCAAATCGCCTGAAATGACCGCTTAAATTGTCTTCTACTGACCAGAGAAAACCCATGGCCGGCACTGTAATGTACAACTTGCCACCCTGAGGCATTACTTCGGCTAACTCTCGCAACAACTGCACGTCATCCTCAATATGCTCCAACACATCGAAAAGACCTATACCGCCAATTTGCCATTCCCCGAAGGGGAAGTCGCGATGGGTGCCCCGACAAATATCGGTAATACCCCTTGCTGCAGCATGCGCGCAACCGGCCTCCCCCGGCTCACATAAAGCCGATCGTATCCCTTTGGAATGGAAAAAACTGGATTGCAAATAGGCTAGTTGATAGCCATTCCCTCCACCAAGGTCTAAAAAATCTCCCTGAAAGGGATATTGCTCCAGCGTTTGCCTGATTGTCTCATTCCTGGCATTGAACCAATGGGAATGGGCTTCAAGA
>CAYTNI010000606.1:0-1793 GCA_964439115.1 uncultured Saprospiraceae bacterium | reverse complement strand
TTTTGGATAAGCGGTTCTACAACAAAAAAAACCTTCATTTTGACCTTCATGATTTTGCTGAAGCACACATGGGGCTTCGAAAGGGGCAAAAAGTAGGCGATATTAAACGTACTTTAACTAGTGCTATCAAAGAGTTGGAAGCTTATGGATACTTGAAACCCTTACCTTCTGAAGAACGTTTTCCTAAGTTGAGGCGCGGACAGTACCGCATTGTCTTTCAAAAAGGTGACTTTGACCCAACTCAACATGAACAGGTTATAGAAGAACATCAAGAGCCCACAGGATTACATGCCAAGCGTATGGTTCAAGCATTGATGGAAAGAGGCGTTTCAGAAAATGAGTCTAAGCGCATTGCTACTGCCTACTCTGATACCATTATCACGAGACACATAGACGTATTTGATTGGGAATTGGAACAAGGTAAGAATATTTCTAATCCTGGGGGTTACCTTCGAACACGCATTAAAGAAAACCTAGCTGATCCTACTGGATTCATACCTAGAGCACTGCGTGAACGTCAAGCCAAGGAAAAAAAAGACAAGCTTAAGCAGAGGGAATTTGAACTTGAGCTCATCGCTTCAAAGCGGGATGACCAGGAACGGGAAAGAGCAATACGCATTGCTAATTTTTGGAAATCTCTTGGCAAAAGCGACCGGAATAAAGCTGAGCAAGAAGCACTATCTCGTGCGAACAGCATGCAGCGCGACTGGATGAAAAAAGATGGAGCGCTCAAAGATTCGGTTGTTAAGAATCTGATGGATGCTTACGCCGAGGAAAAATTTTATCAAACGCAACACTGATGCCGGGAAATGAGACAGATTCCTTTGTAAGTGGCACGGAATGAAGGTGAGGTTTTTCCTGAAAACTTAAACGGAGCAGGGGAGTGATTCACTTCCCTGCCTGCCACACGGAGGAGGTTGCCACTTCCAACATCCATTCTTCGACGGTACCACCGTAGACCAGACACTGGATGTTGGCTTGTTGTCTTGAATTAATCCGATCAATCCGGCCTATGGCCTGCAGCCAGGTGGCCCGGCTCCATTCCAAGGAAAGGATGATGGCATGGTGACAGTTTGGAAAGCTGTGGCTGGTTGCGCACTTGATGCCCATAATCAAAATTTTGACCTTCCCACTCCGAAACGAGTGAGCAGCCTTGATCTGGTTTTCAGAGGACACAGAGGAATCCAATCGGGCGATTGTTCCCGGGGGTTGATAAGCCTGGAGTAGGGCCTGCAGCATATCGGACTGACGCAAACGGCTGGTCAGGATCAGAACCGGATTACCGGTTCCAACCAACTCCATCGTTTTCATGACGCAATGTTCGGCCTTCGGACTATGGGGGGATGCGTCCAGTTTTGCCAGGAGGCTTCGTAAGTGCCCCATGCGTTTCCAAATGGAACCATCAGATCCTGCTCCTTTCTGTTGCGGCCCCAGAAGTGATCGGTAATGGATTTCCGAGGCCTCGGGCAGGGGAAATCTCAAAACATCGATATCTGGATCCCAGCAGAGTAGGGGAGCGTCTTCGAACAATTCCATTTGAGCCATACGCTCCGGTTCGAAACCAAGTTTTGAGCGTTTATCGCGAAATCAACCGGAGGCGAAAGGTCGCTGGCTTGGAAGAGGTGCCTTTTACCAGCCTCCGAATGCAGCGAAAGCCTGTAAAACCATTTGAAAATCAATAAGGAAATGGAGAAATGATGATTTCTGCAAATACGATTTTAAGGAATTGAGGTAAATCGCAAAGCGATATGACCAAATAAATAGGGGTAGATGTTCATTGCTGAGTTTGGAGA
>CAYTNI010000605.1:0-1805 GCA_964439115.1 uncultured Saprospiraceae bacterium | reverse complement strand
ATCGTGGTGGAACAAATCAATGGTCATTGCACCTGTGATATGCGCATTGGAGATGCCTTTTTCCTGAAAGGAGGAAAAATATCCCTGCCGGAAAACCAGAATTTTTGCCTGTATGCCATGCAATCCTGCATCCCGCTCCTCCCCGCCAAACAACGCAACAACCACCCGGCCGACTGGATGGAAACGGATGCCCGCGTCATCTGCCCGGATCCCGCCTGTCAGCTGATCATGCGCATAGACCGTATCGGTTCCCGCGTTCTCAACCACGATGATGTAAGTCCTGTCGAGTGGCAGCCCTAAAACCCCTTATTCTGTTTTGAAGGCATCAGGGAAGGGTACCGGATCAAAACCCCAGATCATAGGCAATAGGAAATACACCAAAAGGCTCACCAATATAATAGACAAAATATTCAGTGCCAGTCCTGTTCGTACCATATCCGGAATCCGGAGATACCCTGAACCAAACACTACGGCATTCGGAGGTGTTGCTACAGGCAACATAAACGCACAGGACGCCGCCAGCGTAGCCGGTACAAGCAACAAATAAGGATGCACGTCAATAGACAAAGCCATAGGAGCCAAAATCGGCAACAACATGGCAGTAGTCGCCAGATTGGAAGTCACCTCGGTCAAAAAATTCACCGCTGCCACCAAAATAAAGACCAGCAACAAAATCGCTACCCCTTCCAACAAGGTCATCTGTCCGCCAATCCAACCCGCCAATCCACTCGAAGTGAACCCTTCGGCAAGCGCAAGTCCACCGCCAAACAACAACAGGATGCCCCAGGGAAGTTTTACCGCACTCTTCCAGTCTAATATCTTCTGATCCTTGCCGCGAGCCGGTAGCACAAACAAAATAATCGCACCAATCATCGCAATCAAGGTATCATCCAGCGCAGGAATCCACTTGACCAACAAAAAAGATCGCGTAATCCAGGAAAAAGCTATAGTGACAAAAACAATCAGCACCAAAACTTCCTCATAAGTAATCTTGCCAAGGCTTTTCAACTGTCGGTTGATCTCCTCCCGCCCTCCGGGAAAATTTTTTTGCCGAAAGGCGAAGGCAAAATTGGTCAGGTAATACCAGGAAATGAACAATAAGCCAACCGATATCGGAAGTCCCACCATCATCCAGGAGGCAAAGGATATTTCAATGCCATAAAGCTCTTTGACCACCCCCGCCAAAACCAGATTGGGCGGCGTGCCGATCAAAGTAGCAATGCCCCCGATGGAAGCACTATAAGCAATGGACAGCATCAGGGCTTTTCCAAAAATCAGGTTCTCGTTCTCTATGGTATCCGGATTATCTTCCAGTTGCTTTACAATAGCCATGGCAATCGGCAACATCATTACCGCAGTAGCCGTATTGGAAATCCACATGGACATAAAGTCCGTCGCTACCATAAAACCCAGGATAATTTTTTTGACATCCGTACCGATCAGACGAATGATATTCAAAGCTATTCTGCGGTGCAGGTTCCATTTTTCAATGGCGATGGCCAACATAAAGCCCCCCATATAGAGAAATACATACTTATCGCCGTAGGAAATGGTCGTCTTTGACAAAGGAAGCGCACCCGTAAGCGGGAAGAGTACTACCGGTAACAGCGCCGTTACTTCAATGGCAACCGCCTCCGTAACCCACCAGATCGCCATCCATACCGTCGTGGCCAAAACCGCATTGGCTTCCGGGCTTACACCTTCCGGATGAAACCCCAATCGGATCAATAAAAAGAGTAGGGGCCCCAGGATGAGACCTATTTGTCGGGTGTTTTTCATTTTGTTTTGACTTGATTAGCGTTGGT
>CAYTNI010000604.1:0-1822 GCA_964439115.1 uncultured Saprospiraceae bacterium | reverse complement strand
TGACGCGCATGAGGGCGAGTTCATAGCGCCGCTCGTCGAGTGAACTGTATAAGGATATGAAAATGCTAAGCCCGGACACGCCGATAATCACGAATGCCAGGATTTGCAGGGCATCAGCACCAAGGCCCATCAGGCTTCGCAGCCTTACGATTTCAATAGCCGGAGTGGCCGCCTGCATGTTGGTATTCTCATTGATGACGCGCTGCATGTTCAGCGTTTGGGTATTTCTTCCTTTAAAAGAGATGAGTATGGACGTAATGGACTTATCTGTTCGTTCGTAGAGCGGGGTGGAAAGGTCCATTTCTTCATGGTCGTGATGTTCATCTTCGGTGTGATGGCTGTCGTGAACGGCCCAGATGCTTTCCGTGGCGGTTAGGATGAGCTGGTCCACTGCGGCGCCTGTGGGTTGCAGGATACCTGTAACGACGAAGGGATGGGCATCTTCATGCACCAGGTTGTCGTCCATTACGAAGCCGTGGGAGCTTTGGAAGGTATCGCCCATTTTTAGGCCGAGTCTTTCCGCAGCGATGGTGCCGACCACCACTTCGAAGGGTTTTTTCCACCAATTTCCCTGGCCGAGTTCGGCCTTGTAGAGTTGGGGGAATTGTAGGCTGGTGCCGACTATGCGATAACCTTTATAACTATCGCCTAAGGAGAGGGGAATAGCGGTTTCGATGAAAGGGTGTTTGGGATTGAGAAACGCCTTTGCCTCAGCGATTTCCACATTGCCGGTGGGGGCATCCACGTGGTACATGCTGCTGAGAATGAGTTGCAGTGGGCTTCCTTTTGCACCAATGACTAAATCAATGCCGGCGAGATTTTTATCAAATTTTTCCTGCAGTTGTTTGTTGAGGAGGAGGAGCAACGAGATAAGCCCGGTGCCCAGTGCGAACAGGGCTAGATTCAGGAAGAGGGCCAGCGGCTTTGCGGCCAGGTTTTTCCAGCTAAGGGTTAGCAGGTTCATGCGCGGTTGGGTTGCAGCGTGATATGGTTTTCGAATCGGTCTTTTAGTCGGTTGTCGTGCGTCACTACGAGGAGGGTAGCACCAACTTCGGCTGCTTCGCGCTCCAGCAGGGCGAGGACATCCATGCAGTTGCGGTCGTCGAGTGCGGAGGTGGGCTCATCGGCGAGGATGAGGGCGGGCCGGTTGACGATGGCGCGGGCGATGGCAGCGCGTTGCTGTTCACCCTGGCTGAGCCGGTCGGGGCGGTCAGCGGCTTTATGGCCGATATCGAGCTGTTCCAGCAGGTGTTGTGCCCGGTGTCGGTCGGGCTTCAACCCGGCGAGCTGTTGCGCCAGCAGCAGGTTGTCGAGCACTGAAATGGCTCTTACGAAATGCGCCTGTTGAAAAATGATGCCCACGTGCTTTCCCCGAAAATTGTCCAAAGCGGCAGCAGAAAGGCTGTTCAGGGTAGTCTCGGCGATGCGCACTTCGCCCTTTTGTGGTGAAAGCAATCCACCAAGCAGGTGCAGCAAGGTGGTTTTGCCGCTTCCGGATTGCCCCAGCAACAGCCACTGCGCTCCTTTGTCGCAGCGTATGTCAGGGAACTTAAGTGGTGCTTTGCCCTGGTAGGCATATTCGAGATTCTCCGCGTATATCATGGCTCAAAGGTAAACAATTTAGTAATTTTGCTCTTTTCACAATAAAAGCCGGATGCTGGAAGAAGAAATTTTGGATTCACCCAATCAGGAGCAAGGCACTGACGAGGAATATGCCGACTACAATGAGATTGTGGTGGATCCCAACCAAAGTGCCATTCGAATTGATAAATTCCTCTTTGATCGAATGCAAAAGGTTTCCCGGAACCGGCTCCAAAACGCT
>CAYTNI010000603.1:0-1842 GCA_964439115.1 uncultured Saprospiraceae bacterium | reverse complement strand
CCGGCGCCGGTTGAACCTGTGATTCCGGTGACATGTACCTCCTCCAGCAGTCCAGCCTTCGCCAGTGGTAACAGCGCCAGTTGAATAGCGGTAGCAAAACAACCGGGGTTGGCCACACTGTCGGACTGTCGGATAGCCTGTCGGTTCACTTCGGGCAACCCATAAACGAAAGTACGGGCACCTATACTGGACGCTTCACGGAGGCGAAAATCCTGGGAGAGATCAATCACTTTGGTAGAATATGCCGGCGGTTGGTTTTCCAAAAACGCTCTTGCTGCGCCATGACCATTACACAGGAACAGTACATCTATGTCTTGTTCGGCCTGGTTGGAAAAGCACAAATCGGAATCGCCCAAAAGGTCGGTATGAACATTGTGGATTGGCCTGCCCGCATGGCTTTTGCTTTGGGCAAACACAAGATCTACCGCAGGATGATGCAACAGCAGGCGGAGCAGCTCCCCGCCGGTGTAGCCTGCGGCACCACTAATGCCCGCTCTTATTTTCATCTAATGAAGCATTTACGGCTTGAAAAATGGCGGTTTGATTGCCAAAAATCCTGGTAAATCCGCGGACGTCATCCCCGGTCCAGCCGGTGTTCATTTCACCATAGCTGCCAAAGCGGCTGCTCATGAGATCATGAGGCGATTCGATACCGGTTATCTGAAACCTGTAAGGGAACAGCTTGACAAATACCTCGCCGGTCACCTTTTCCTGAGCATTCTGAAGGAATGCTTCTATATCGCGCATGACAGGATCCAGTATCTGTCCTTCATGGAGCCAGTTGCCATAGAATTGTGCCAGGGTATCCTTCCACTGCAATTGCCACTTGGTGAGCACGTGTTTTTCGAGCGCGTGATGGGCTTTGAGGATTACCATGGGGGCTGCAGCTTCAAAGCCGACGCGCCCCTTGATGCCGATGATGGTATCACCCACGTGTATATCGCGGCCGATGGCATAAGCGCCGGCAATTTCCTGAAGGTGTTGAATGGCCTCCACCGGATGTGAGAAGGTTTTGCCATCTACCGAAAAGGGTTCACCCTGGCGGAAGCCGATGCTAATCTCGCGAGGATCCTGCTGAGTAAGGGGAGTTGGCCAGGCCTCATCGGGAAGGAATCCGTTGGAATGGAGGGTCTCCCTGCCGCCCACGCTGGTGCCCCATAGCCCTTTGTTAATGGAATAAGCCGCTTTTTCAAAATTCATCTCCACCCCATGGCTTTTTAGCCAGGCAATTTCGGCTTCGCGACTCAGCTGCATATCCCTAATGGGCGTGATAATTTCAGCGTTGGGGATGAGGACATTAAAAATCATATCAAAGCGCACCTGGTCGTTGCCTGCGCCGGTACTGCCATGCGCCACCGCATCGGCATTGAGTTTTTGGGCATGTTCGGCGATGTGCAGGGCCTGACTGAGCCGCTCGGCACTCACACTGAGCGGATAGGTGTTGTTTTTCAGCACATTCCCGAATATCAGGAATTTGACGATGCGCTCATAATAACCGCGTACAGCATCCACTGTAGTGTGCGATTTCACACCGAGCAGATATGCATGGGATTCGATGCGCTCCAGTTCTTCCTGCGAAAAACCACCTGTATTGACGATAATACTATGTACCTCATATCCCTTGTCCTTGCTGAGGTATTTGGCACAGTAAGAGGTATCCAGCCCTCCGCTGAAGCCAAGCACTACTTTTTTCATTGTACCTGGTTATTTTTTTTGAAAAAACCCTTGAGCAGCCAGTGCTGTTTGATACGGAGGAGCCTTTCATAAACCTTTTGCTTGAGTTTGAAATGCTCGACAGTTTCCTCCGGTGCGTAATGATCTTTAGGGTCATAGAGCATAGCG
>CAYTNI010000602.1:0-1844 GCA_964439115.1 uncultured Saprospiraceae bacterium | reverse complement strand
GGGAAAAGTGGCTTAAATGCAATACCCCGGCTGGTGACCGGTTTTATGCCCTTGCCGTTGATATGGCACGCCCTTTCAACGTGTATGGCGGCCTCCAGGATAATGGAGTCTGGTACGGCCCATCGAACTACCGAGGTGGTACCGATTGGCACGATAGCGGCCAATACCCCTATAAATCACTGCTCGGTGGAGATGGCATGCAAGTCGCAGTAGATACTCGCGACAATGCCACCGTATATACAGGTTTCCAGTTCGGCAATTATTTCCGTATCAATACCAAAACCGGAGAACGCAAATTTATCTCCCCTAAGCACCAACTCGGCGAGCCACCATTGCGTTGGAACTGGCAAACGCCGGTGATGTTGTCCTCCCACAATCAGGACATCGTGTATATTGGAGCCAATCGCCTGTATCGTTCTTTCAATCAGGGCAACGATTTCGAAGCCATCTCCCCTGATTTGACCACCGGCGGCCGCAAGGGGGATGTCCCATACGGCACCTTAACTACCATCCATGAATCCCCTCTTCAGTTCGGTCTGCTTTACACCGGCTCCGACGACGGTCTGGTGCATGTCAGTCATGATGGCGGGCAAAATTGGAAAAACATAACTGCCGGACTGCCGGAGCAGCTTTGGGTATCGAGGGTAATAGCTTCCATTCATAAAAAAGGAAGGGTTTACGCAACGCTCAATGGATATCGGTGGGATAACTTTGAAGCGCAACTGTTTGTTAGCGAGGATTATGGCCAAACGTGGATGCGACTGGGCAAGAGCCTCCCGCTGGAACCGCTCAACGTGGTGCGCGAAGACCCGAGAAATCCCGACCTCCTCTACGTAGGAAGCGACCATGGTTTGTATATCTCTCTCGACCGCGGAGTAACCTTTATGCGCCTTGAAAACGGGCTTCCTGCAGTGGCCGTTCACGACCTTATCGTTCATCCGCGCGATGCTGAGCTGGTGGTAGGTACACATGGACGCTCTATTTACACAGGCCGCGTAAAAGAATTGCAACAACTCACCACAGACAAGCTGGGTGAATCATTAATCGTTTTTGATGCCGATAAGATTCGTTTTTCGCCGCGTTGGGGCAGTGTAAACTGGTGGAGTTCTGAAGGACCCAAAACCGCCATTCCTCTATTTGTGGCAGAAGCGAGTATGGTTAACATAACCGTATCCACCGAAAGCGGACTTGTACTCCGTCAGTGGGATTTTGAGGCATCAAAAGGACTCAATTACCCTGTTTATGATCTTCAGGTGGATGAAAAGGTCCTGGAGGAATACAATTCCTTATTGAATGAAAAGAGAAAAGAGGACGAAAAGCCCGTTCGCGTAAAGCTCGCCGCGAATGGTAAAGCCTATATTCAAAAGGGCACTTACCGCGTGATGGTGGTGATGGGTGACAAAAGCGGTAAAACCAAACTGGTCATCGAATAATTCTCCTTATTCCTCGAAAACAATTGCGATTTAGATGTTTCGGGGGTAATTTTAGGTTTTATTCATTCAATTCAATATCATGGATAATTCAGGTTTTTCCAATCCGCAAGGCGGAACCGACCCTAAAATAGTAGGGCTAATTGCTTATCTCACTTTCTTTGGCTGGATTGTGGCTATCATACTCAACAATCCTAAAAGCGAGTTTGGATCCTTCCATATCCGGCAGTCATTAGGCATATTATTGCTTTTTGCGGCGGCTAGTGCGGTGAATATCATACCCATTTTGGGCTGGATTGCCGGTGTAGCGGGTTTTCTGCTTGCCATAGTGCTTTGGATTATGGGATTAGTCAGTGCAGTCAAGCAAGAAATGCGAGTGGTGCCGGTTTTGGGTGAAAAGTTCCAGGAGTGGTT
>CAYTNI010000601.1:0-1847 GCA_964439115.1 uncultured Saprospiraceae bacterium | reverse complement strand
TCGTTTTTCAGAAAATACCATCATCTGGGCTTCCATGTAGCGGCGCTGTAACCGTTCGATGTCCTGACGGATGCTGCCGGCCGGTTTAGCGACTCTTTCGCTGTAGGTGAGGTTGACCGCACGGGCGAGCAGGTAACCGGGGTCGGATTTCAGGGCATTGATGAGGTCTTCGGGCTTGACCCGTGCCATTTGTAGCACTTGTTCACCATTGGTAAGCAAACTTTTTTGGAAAAGTTCGGATGCCCAGGCCCTGTAGTCTTTTTGATATCGGTTAGACTCCTCTATGGCGAGGTCGGCGAGGAAGTCGGCTTGAACCTTGCCAAAATACAGGGGCATCAGCTGTGCAAATACTTCCTGGTCAATTTCCGGACGATAGTCTTTGTAGAAGCTCTCGAGGTAATTAACAAGGGCCTGGCTTTTGGCTTTGAGCGCTTCTGTGCCGTTGTTGTCGAGGATGTTGACATAGGAGGAGAGGTTGTTGGAAAGTTGGAACATTTCCAGGTTGCGGGCGCCTATTTCCACTGAGTACTCCTGGCTTTGGGCGTAAGTGCCGAGGGATTTGTAAGCGGCTTCAAGATCTTCCAGCAGCGTGCCGTACTTAAATTTCCAATCTGGGTTTTCCATGACGCGGCGTTGAAACTCTGCCTCGTAATCTTTTTTGATCTGAATGGCATTGGCTGCTTGTAGCCCCTGGCGTTCGCCGATCCATTTTTTCCAGGAATTAGCGATGCGGGCTTGTTTGGAGACGTACTGCAAGCGAGCTTGAGCGTCGCTCCTCATGGCATTGCCATAGACATCGAGGGTGATATTCCGCACGGCAATCCGGGCCGGGTTAACGATATTGACGGTTTGTTCGATAGCTACTGCGGGAAGATAAGCATTGGTCGCTCCAGGGAATCCGAAAACCAGCGTGAAATCACCCTCTTCGACGCCGTCCAGTGAAATGGGCAGGAAATGGCGGGGTTGATAGGGTACGTTATTGGGATCGTATTCTGCAGGACGGTTGTTTTTATCTGCGTAGATACGGAACAGGGAGAAGTCGCCGGTGTGGCGTGGCCATACCCAGTTGTCGGTGTCTTTACCGAAGCTGCCGATAGATGCCGGTGGCGCGCCAACCAGGCGTACATCCCGGTACGTTTCCGTGACAAACAGGAAGTATTGATTACCTTGAAAAAAAGGCCTGACGAGAGTTTCCTGCCAGGTTTCTCTGCCGGCGCTACCGCGAACGCTGGCGATGTTGCGTTCAATTTGCGCTTGCCTCATGGGTTCCGGCATTTCGTCGCTGACGTTTTGCAAAACGGCGGAGGTGACGTCTTCCATGCGAACGATGAAGGTGACGAAAAGGCCGCGATTGGGCAATTCTTCTGACAATGATTTTGCCCAAAAGCCGTCTGCATAGTAGTTGTTTTTCAGGGTGGAATGGGATTGCACCCGGCTCTCACCACAGTGGTGATTGGTAAGTATCAAACCCTGGCCTGAAATAACTTCACCGGTGCACCCACCTCCGAAGCTGACGATGGCGTCTTTCAGACTACTTTTGTTAACACTGTAAATATCTTCGGCAGACATTTTCATGCCCAGTCCCTTCATTTCTGCTTCGTTGAGCTGCTTGAGAAACATAGGAAGCCACATGCCGTCGGTGGCCTTAAGGAAAATCGTACTGAAGCTCAATATCAGCGTGAGCAGGATGGCTCTCTTCATGCGTGAAATATTTTTTGCAAAAATAAGTAATTTCAGGGATTCAGGCAGAGCATTTGGGAAATGAAAGCGACATAAGAAAGATGCTGATAGATTGAATTTCAGCTTGTTTTTATCTAAAAGTCTTAATAATTCCATAAAAAAGATAT
>CAYTNI010000600.1:0-1860 GCA_964439115.1 uncultured Saprospiraceae bacterium | reverse complement strand
TGCATGCGCGCCGTCTCAACGCTTCCGCCCGCCGGATATGCATGCCGGAGCTTCCTGAAGAACTTTTTCTGGAAGGCTTACAAGCTCTTGTCAGTGTTGACCAGGCTTGGATTCCACCACAGGAAGGGAGTGCACTTTACATCAGACCACTGATGTTTGCTACTGATGAGTTTTTGGGTGTAAGGCCGTCCTCAACTTTCAGATTTATGATCATGTCCGGGCCTGTGGGGCCTTATTATTCCAAGCCGGTCCGACTCATGGCAGAGAATCATTTCGTCCGTGCCGTTGTGGGCGGTACAGGAGAAGCCAAGGCTGCCGGCAATTACGCTGGCGCATTGCTTCCCACCAAATTGGCACAGGCAAAGGGCTTCGACCAGGTGATGTGGCTCGAATCTCCCGAATTTAAAAAAATTCAGGAGGTCGGTACCATGAATATATTCTTCGTCATCAACGGTGTAACCATTACACCCGCCACGGATGGAGCTATATTAAAGGGCATAACCCGCGATAGCATCATTACCCTGCTCGAAGAGGCCGGTTTTCCTGTAGAAGTGCGAGCCATCGGTATGGATGAACTGCTTGAAGCCTACCAAAAAGGACATCTTCAGGAGGTATTCGGAGCGGGTACTGCAGCAGTAATTTCTCATGTAGCCGCCATTCAGTATGAGGACGTGATGATGGAACTTCCCCCCATTGAAGCGAGAAAGGTGGCGAACTGGGCCAAAGACCGCATTGACGGTATCCGCTCGGGTCGCTATCAGGATACACATGGCTGGGTAGTACCTGTTCAGGTTGCCGAGTTGGAAACGGCATGACCCTGTTCTTTTTTATTTAAAAAAGAATTCGCCATTCACATTGCATCGTCAACCCCAATGTTTTGTTATGAAAAAGCAGCACGGCAAGCTCCATCCCGAGAGTATGATGATGTCTCACGGGTATAAAGCGGTTCTTTCTGAAGGCGCGATCAAATGTCCGATTTTTCAAACTTCCACCTTTGTGTTCCGCACAGCAGAGGAGGGAAAGGCTCATTTTGAACTCGCTTACGGCCTTCGTACGCCTAAGCCGGGAGAAGAACAGGGCCTGATTTACAGCCGACTCAACAATCCAGATCTCGAAATTCTCGAAGATCGCCTTGCCCTCTGGGATCGTGCTGAGGCCTGCGCAGTATTCGACAGCGGTATGTCGGCCATTACCACTACTTTTTTTCAGTTTCTCAGACCAGGGGATCTGCTGGTACACAGCAACCCATTGTATGGGGGTACCATGCATCTTATTAGTGAAGTACTTACTCAGTTTGGTATCGAATTCCTGGCCTTTGATGCCGAACTGGAAGAGGCTGTACTCATCGAAAAGATTAAACAGAGTGGAAAAGGGTCACACCTGGCCATGATTTATGTGGAAACTCCGGGAAACCCCACCAATTGCCTCACCGATATTCAGACGATGCGCCGTATAGCCGATCGCTTCAGCAACACTTCGCGGAAAGTCCTGGTCGCAGTGGACAATACCTATCTGGGGCCGGTTTTCCAACATCCTATCCAATTCGGTGCAGATTTGGTATTGTATTCTGCCACGAAATATATCGGCGGGCATAGCGATTTGATTGCCGGGGCATGCCTGGGCAGCGCTGATCTCATCCACCAGGTAAAAACCCTCCGTACTTTCTTTGGAACCATGGCGGGCCCATGGACTTCCTGGCTGCTGCTCCGGAGCCTGGAAACGCTTAAAGTGCGCATGGAACAGCAGGTTGAAAACGCCTGGATTATCGCGAGACACCTAGTGCAACATCCCAAGGTGGAGTCTGTCCACTATCTTGGACTGCTCTCCGAAAAGGATGGCTCCCGTTATGAGGTGTACAAG
>CAYTNI010000599.1:0-1864 GCA_964439115.1 uncultured Saprospiraceae bacterium | reverse complement strand
CGCAGTTTAGAAAGAAATTACAGGATAATTTGTATTTTTGCCTGAAACTGCAAGCTATTACAATGAATTCAATTGACCCGATATTACATCCTCTCCACCGCAAGGTATTGGAATACAAAAATATTCTCGCCAACACAGAGAAGTTCAGGGAAGAGTGGAAAGCCCACCTCAAGGACAGAATCGTAAAAACCCTGAAAGAAATCTCCAAAGCCGTGGAGCTCGACGCTTTTGTGGAAGTTCAGACGCCGGTGGTCAACCTGGAAGCCGTGGTACTTACCCTTGGTGTGGAAAAAAGCGGACTTGCACAACGCATCGACAGCCACCTTAAACGGGACTTCATCAAACAGCGGGGCGCCCTGATTTACCAGCAGTTTTTCAATGGAAAAATCATCGTCCTGATTCAATATCCTGTCATTGAAAACTACGGACAACCTCACGAACCCAAAACGCTGGCCATTTACCGGCCAGAAGAGTTACAGCCTGAGTTTTTCCTTCGCCACCTGGAAGAATTAATGTCGGAAATTACCCGTTGGGAGGATTTCGACGACGACCAGCCCGCCAAAAAAATAGGCTTTCAAATCCAGGCGCCTACTCAGGCCACGCATTAGCAAACACCCGCCCTACTCTATTTATGGTAGCAATTGATTTTTCCTGATTTTGCAGTAAGGGGAAAATACCTCTTGACCAGTCTTAAACTCTTCAAGTGGAAAAACTTTTGCACCCTGTAGCCGTTTTGAAAACGATAAAAGAAAAGCACCCAATGGACAATTATCGGCTTTTGTTAGACAAGTTGGATCAATTCATCCGCAAATATTACCTCAATCAACTTATCCGCGGAGCACTTTACAGTGCAGGCCTGATTTTGGTGCTGTTTTTGGCGTTCACTACGCTGGAGTACAACTTCTACTTCAGCACCACGGTCAGAAAGGCTTTGTTTTTCAGTTTCGTGGGGGTCAGCATTTTTGCAGTAGCAGCATGGATGGTAACACCCTTGATGCATTATTTCAGACTCGGCCGCCTGATTTCGCATGAACAAGCAGCGCGAATCATTGGCGACCACTTCGTGGATGTAAAAGATAAACTACTTAACATCCTTCAACTCAGACAACAAGCAGCGGGAAGCCTTTCCAGCCAGGAGCTCATTCTGGCCAGCATCCAGCAAAAATCCGAGGAAATCAAGCTCGTGCCGTTCAAAGCGGCCATCAACCTTTCACAAAACCGCAGATATCTGCGATTTGCCCTGCCGCCGCTTTTCATACTGCTCGTTCTGCTGTTTGCAGCTCCCAGGGTGATTACCGACAGTGCCCGACGGCTGCTCAAAAACAACGTGGAATTCCTAAAGCCCGCGCCATTCTCTTTTGTCGTAGCCGAGGACAGCCTGCGTGCAGCACAGTTTGAGGATTTTTCATTGTTGGTGAACATCGAAGGAAGCCAATATCCGAACGAAGTATTTATCGAAATTGATGATTTTCAATACCGGCTGACTAAGGAAAGTTCGAATCTCTTTAGCTACAAATTTATCAACCTTCAAAAAGATACTGACTTCCGATTGTTCTCAGGAGATGTATCTTCTCCAGATTATTCACTCGACGTGGTGGAGAAGCCTAACATGCTTGGGTTTGAAGTAACTTTACAATACCCCGCCTACCTCAAACGACCAGTAGAAACCCTCCAAAGCATTGGCGATCTGGCCATTCCGGCAGGTACTACAGTCAATTGGTCTTTTAACACACAAAACACTGATAAACTGGAAATTCGGTTCGGACAGTCGGGCCAGCCCACACCTGCATCGCTTTCTTCAGAGAATCAGTTTAGTTTCAGGCGCCGGGCCATGCAGGATGAGCCATACAGCGTGTTTATTTCC
>CAYTNI010000598.1:0-1864 GCA_964439115.1 uncultured Saprospiraceae bacterium | reverse complement strand
CCACAATACATTTATACCCGAAAAGGCATTTTTTCCTCATTTTTTATTCATATTATACCCGAAAAGGTATTATTGATGAATATTATTGTATAAATACACCCTAAAGGGTACATTTTCAATTTAAATTCCTATATTTACACCCAAAAGGGTATAAAATGGATTTAGCAAACTTTGTTAAGACAAGGAGGAAATTGGTGAAACTCACCCAGCCTGAACTGGCCGAGAAAGCAGGGGTAGGCTTGCGTTTCATTCGTGAATTGGAGCAGGGCAAAGAAAGCCTGAGGTTGGATAAGGTGAACCAGGTGTTGCAACTGTTTGGTTATCAGGTAGGTGCCGTACCCCAAACATCCCACCCAGAGGCCTGAGCAAACCATGCCAGATTTCTCATTAACCCAAAAGTGAACCAGGGTGCGAAAAGCAGCGATAAAAATAGAAGACCAATTGGCCGGCTGGCTCACACAGGATGAGCAAGGCTATCATTTTGTATATGACAAAGCGTATGCCGCACAGCCCAATGTCCGCCCCGTGAGTTTGACGTTGCCGGTACAAGAAGCCGCTTTCACCTCAAAGGTCTTATTTCCTTTTTTTGATGGCCTGATACCCGAAGGCTGGTTGTTGGATATTGCCGAAAAAAACTGGAAAATCAACCCGAGAGACCGGATGGGCTTATTGCTGGCCTGTTGTAAAGATTGCATAGGTACCGTAAGTGTGGAAGAAATTAAAGAGGAGGAAAGGCCATGAGTAGATGTTTATATTGCTATCAGCCGCTGGCCGCCCAGGAAAGAGATTTTCATGCTTTCTGCTCAAAGAAAATATTTGGGCAGCCGACTCCTCCGGCATTACCTTATGCGGAGGCTGATTTAGCGCTACTGGCAAAGGAAGTCATACAAAGTCAGATAGCCGTAACCGGTGTACAGGCTAAACTATCATTGCACATTTCCGGAAACCATAAAGAGGGGACAAAACGGAAATTTACCCTTGTAGGTCTGTGGGGCGGGTACATTCTAAAACCCCCTACTGCACGCTATCCACAACTGCCGGAAGTGGAAGACCTCACCATGCACCTGGCAGCCATTGCCAAAATTAAGACGGTACCCCATAGCCTCATTCGTTTACAATCGGGCAATCTGGCGTATATCACCAAACGGGTTGACCGAACGAAAAAGGGGAAGCTCGCCATGGAAGATATGTGCCAGCTTACGCAACGACTTACAGAAGATAAGTACCATAGCAGCTATGAACAAATAGGCAAAGCCATATTGAAATACTCCGCCACTCCAGGGCTGGATGTGGTTAACTTTTTGGAATTGGTACTTTTCTCTTTCATCACCGGTAATGCGGATATGCATTTAAAGAATTTCTCCCTGCTGGAGCAGCCCGGGTTGGGCATGAGTTTATCACCGGCTTATGATTTGGTGAATACAGCCTTGGTCCATCCTGCTGATGAAGAAGAAATGGCATTGACCATCAATGGCAAAAAGAAGAAGCTGAAGAAACAGGATTTTGTGGCTGCGATGAACACCTTGAAGGTAGAAGAAAAGCAACAACAAAATATATTCAATAAGATGGAAAAGGCATTGCCGAAATGGCTCGAATTAATTGATGACAGCTTTTTGAGTGCCGATTTTAAAGAAGCGTACAAGTCCATAATACATGAAAGGCTGAACCGATGGTAATGGGTTAAAGAAAAATAGTGCTACAAGGAAAAAGCAGAAGCATTAAGATTAATCCCTTATATTGGCCGTATCTTCGCTCTGTATTGCGGGTAAGTACAAGACGTTAAAAATCAGGCAGGGCGCGATGGAAACATTAAACTCTAACTCCGGCAATTTACGGAATAGGTTTGTACTCCAATCCGATTTTT
>CAYTNI010000597.1:0-1867 GCA_964439115.1 uncultured Saprospiraceae bacterium | reverse complement strand
GCCGCATCAACGACAGCATGCCCTCCTTCATCGCCCGCAAGCTGGTACAGATGCTCAGCAAAAAAGGCAAAAGCCCCTCCGACTGCAAAGTGCTCGTGCTCGGCATCACCTTCAAGGAAAACGTCGCCGACATCCGCAACTCCAAGGTGGCCGACCTGGTCAGGGAACTCATGCAGTACTCCATCAACGTCCACCTCATGGATCCCTACACCTCCCCCAATGAGGTGGCCCACGAGTACAACCTCACCATGGTGGACGAAGTGTCCAGCAACTACGACGCCGTCATCGTCTCCGTCGCCCACGACGAATACAAAGCCCTCACCATGGACTATTTCAAATCCATCATGAACGGCCAACCCATCCTGATGGATATCAAAGCCATCTACCAACGGCCCGAAGAAGAAACCGGCGTGACGTATTGGCGGCTTTGAGGAAGGCGGAACGACAGCCTGGCTGCGGAAAGCGAATCAGAGGTATCCTCTTTCATGCCTCCCTACCGCCTGTTTTCCCTCGGGTGGGGTGCGACTTCTCCGAAGTCGATCTTTGATGCCCAAACACGTTCAAGAGAGGTGCGACTCCTCCGGAGTCATTGCACACTGGATGGAGGGCATTTGGAACGTGTTTTTCTCTTTCTTTCCGGGGAGGGGCCTTCCAAGGGAGACCTTTAGTTTCGTTTTGATTCCGGATGAGTACTTTCTGCTAATACTGCCTCCCCCGCTCAACCACCGCCGAAAACCGTTTTCCCGGGTGTCCCCCTTCGAAGCAGGGCTGTTAAGTTCTTTGAAAGAGTTATATTTGCGCCAAAGCATATTTGGTATGACCTTATACGAAGCATTATTATCGGTTAAAGATCCTCGACGAGCTGAGGGAAAGCGAACGAATCTACAGCAAATGTTCTGCATGATAATCATCAGTAATTTATGCGGTCACTTTGGTGGCCGTCCCATTGCTCGATTTGCTAAGGCTTATGAGGATAGTTTTACTCAGATACTAGGTCTTCAACATGGTGTTCCGAGTCATGTAACCTTCAGTAACCTGATTAATCGGGTTGATCAGGCAGCATTGATTCGAGCTTTCAATCGATGGAGCGAATCCTATGTGCCTATCTCAGCAGAGGAAGCTGTGAGCGGAGACGGCAAAGCTTTAGGTTCCACGATCAACCATGCTCATGGTAGCAGGCAGGATTTTCAGGCTATTGTTAGCATATTTTGCCAACGAACCGGCCTGGTTCGATCCTTAGAACAATATCGCAATGCTAAAGTAAGTGAGATCAATATTGTTGAATTCCTGGTAGAGCAATTGAAAAATAGAGGCATTACTATCGTGCTGGATGCTTTACATACCAAAAAAAACGGTTGAAACCATTGTTGATGGAGGTAATCACTACATTATACAGGTAAAAGCTAATCAGCGCAGTCTTTTTAGAGAAATTCAACGAGTTATGGTCGAACAAAGACCTTTGGATTACTACGAGGAACATGAAAAGAATCACGGCCGACATTCATCTTGGTATGTGTACGTCTTCGATGCCCGGCTTAGCACAAAAGCTAATGAATGGAAAAATTTGCGTCGTTTCATCCATGTGCATAAGCATACGATCCGAAAAAAAGAAGAATGCCACAATGACCGACTTTATATTTCAGACTTAAAGACGACATCTGCTCATCATTTCCATCAAGCCATCAGAGGTCATTGGAAGATTGAAAACTCCTTGCATTGGGTAAAGGATGTAGTTCATAGAGAAGACCACAACCAACTTAAAAAAGATAATGGGCCAGTCAATAGCGCTGTTTTTAGCTCAATAGCTATCAACAATAGTTCGGTAATTTTTTGAAGCATTTGGACAAAACGAAAGGAAGCATCATTT
>CAYTNI010000596.1:0-1875 GCA_964439115.1 uncultured Saprospiraceae bacterium | reverse complement strand
GGGTGGTGGAAATAGTTACGCGTCATCGGCTCGTTGTACGAGTACGAGAAGTCGCGAACCCACACCAGGGTATCGGGATATACCTTTACCTTTTTGCGCTTAATGAAAGAGCTGCGCTCCTTGCCTTTGTTAGCTGGATTATGGCCACGGTGGTCATCGTGCGCAGCACCCTGCCAATCATACCATTCGTACTCGAACCAGAACTTGTCCACATCATACTCCACCTTGCCGGCAAAGCGGTCATCGCCTTGATAGAACAAATCCTGGAGGGTTTCGTCTTCCCAGTCAATGTCATATTCCCAATCAATGAGCTGATCTCCGGTCTCTTCATCTTCGATGAAGTGGTCGAGGTAGCTGTGTGCGAGTGAGTCGCGCACCCAATACACGAATTGACGGTACTCATTGTTGGTGATTTCCGTATCGTCCATGTAGAATCCCTGTATAGAGATTGCACGCTGGCGTTGTACAAAGGTATTGCTCACGTCCTGATCACTGGGGCCGATATGCAAGGTACCAGAGGGTACATATACCATACCGTAAGGATTGATGCCTTTCCAGTCGGGGCGATCCAATACGCCGATCAATTGACCTGATTCTTGTTTGCCACAAGAGGCCACTACCACTATTAGCAGTAGGAATAAAAGCTTTGACAGTTTTTTCATGTTGACACCCGAATTTTCCTTCAGAAATAAGTTTTTGAGAAAGTGCGCCCAAAGATATAGGCTTTAGGAGAATCCCAAAAGTTAAAATTTGAAAATAGCTAAAAACCTGCTGTGAAATTTTCAGACATACCCTTGAACGCGGATAAGTTACGCCCTATTTTGCCTTCGCAAAATTTTTAACAATTATTCTATAAGGTCCTCGGATTGTAAATAATGCGAGGTGGTCGGCCACGGCCTATGGCTTTCTGCAAATTGTACTGCAACACAATTTCATGGGAGCCATTACTCACTTGCCGCAAGCCGGAAACTGTAATATCGTATGCATAAGCCAATGACAAATAATCATTTACAGGCAATCCTGCCATACATGCAATTGCATCTCCTGTTTCGGTGCTATGGCCTCGGAATGAAACCCCGGTAAAAAATCGCTCCTGAATCTGTACGGTTGCGGCAATATCCGTCTGAACTTGGCGACCATCAGACCGGAGCAGTAGATGGGGTTGCAGGTTCATAGTACGACCAATGGGAAAATTCATACCCATTTGAAGTGAAATTAGCCGCTCTATGGATTGGTTCCGGGAAGGCATCGAAATATTTGGTGCGGTCAGGTGCCGTATCCCAATACCAAGGTTTATGCGTTCCGATTGAAAAAAAATACCCGTATGGAAACTCGGCGTGTTACCTGACTCTACCGCTATGGGTAAAAGTGGGTCATTGTGGTCAATTCCGGCTCCTGGCTCATAACTCCCATCAGGAGTACGCAACTGCGCGCCGTCGAGGGTTCGCTGAACCACACCTGCACCAAGCCCAAGAGACAACAAACCGTTACCCAAAGGCAAATGATAACTGTAATTCACCTGTGCAGATGCCCAGCGCCCTGCACCCAGCACATCATTCTCTAAGGTCATTCCCAGCCCTCCCCCGACAATATACCATGGAAGATGCATGCTAAAGAACTGACTCTCAGGGCTACCAGGCAGTTGCGTCCATTGCTTTCGATATCCCGCAGTAGCATTTAGGGAGTATTCCAGACCAGCGTATGCGGGGTTCCAAAGCATGGGGTTGAGATGAAACAGCGCATACTGTGCGGGCTGTTGTGCCCACATCGGCCCACACCAGTTTAGCATAAGAAAAATTACGGCAATGCGCTTCAAGCAGTATGTTTTAGCATAATGAAACAAACTAACCGTCATTCAGTTTTCCCACCAAATAA
>CAYTNI010000595.1:1064-1876 GCA_964439115.1 uncultured Saprospiraceae bacterium | reverse complement strand
GCAAGAATTTGTTCCCTGAGTATTGTTCCAATACCCAGTGTACCAGTTCCTCTGTTTCCGGCCTGGGAATGAGCGCCCGTGAATCGGTTTTGAATTTCAACCCGTAAAACCAGGTATGGCCAACCACATATTGTATGGGTTCTCCATTTTTGAGACGGTTAAAGAGTTTATAAAAATTTTCTAATTGTATGCTATCCAATTCTTTATCCCCTTTAGGATAACGTATTTTTGTAAGATATTCCAGTAGTATTCCTGCCATGTTTCGGGCTTCATTTTCTCCGTAAAGGGCTTGTAGGCTCTCCCGGCAATGTTGAATGGCTTCTGCGACAGTCATTGGTATTATAACCTTAGGAGAGGCGATTGCGATAATCCTCGTAAGTGAAGCGGCGGATTATTTCAAAATCACCATTCTCCCGAAGAATGGCAATATCGGGGTGTCGGACGCCATTAAACATGGTTGTCTTGACCATGGTGTAATGAATCATATCCTCCAGAATAATCTTATCGCCGGGATGGAGGGCGTTATCAAAGCTGTATTCGAGCATAAAATCTCCTGATAGGCAACTGACGCCACCAAGGCGATAGGTTGGTTTACCCGGAATAGGGTCGGTAGCCCCGCGAATCCGGGGGCGGTATGGCATTTCGAGGGTATCCGGCATGTGCGCGGTAAAGGAAACATCGAGGATGGCCGTTTGAATACCTCTATTACGTGTGATATCCAAAACGTGCGCAACGAGAACGCCGGTATCCCAGGCGATAGCGCTGCCTGGTTCAAGGATAACATGAATGCCGTATTTTTCCCTGAATCTCCT
>CAYTNI010000595.1:0-1054 GCA_964439115.1 uncultured Saprospiraceae bacterium | reverse complement strand
AATCCTGCAAAAGAGCCACCAGGTGGGGTATGTCGTAACCTTTGCGGGTCATCAGGTGACCCCCACCGAAGTTAACCCACTTCAAGGCATGAAGATACTTGCCAAACCGGTTTTCGAATGCTTCAAGCACCTTTTCGAGATCAAAGGAACTGGACTCACAAAGGGTATGAAAATGAAGTCCATCAATGACCTCCGGAAGGGAATCCGGCAGAGCTTCAGCAATCTCGCCGAGGCGGGAGCCTGGAGCACAGGGATTGTAAAGGGCGGTCTCCACCTCAGAATATTCAGGATTAACCCTTAGCCCGAGGGAAATACTGGGCGAGACTTGTTTTACTCTTTGCCAGTGACGGCCAAATTCACCCAAAGAATTGAAGGTAAGGTGGCTGCTGATGCGGGCAATTTCCTCTACCTCCGAGGGTAAGTACGCCACCGCATAGCTGTGGGCTTTACAACCCATTTCTTCAAATATCAGCCGGGCTTCATGGAGGCTGCTGGCAGTTGCTCCGCTGAGGTAGCGCCTAACTGTCGGAAAAGCACTCCAGATCGCAAATCCTTTTAGAGCCAATATAATAGACGCTCCGGATTCTTTTTGAACCTTGGCAATCAACTCCAGATTCTCTCGCAGTTTGCGCTCTTCCAGCACAAAAGCCGACGAATTAACTCCTGAAAATACGTTGTTCAAGTCGAATGATTTAAGGGCTCAAAGATACCATTTTAGCGGCTTAAAGAAGGATTAGTTTACAGGTGTTTCCAAACTATCACATCCTGAAAATCCGGGGCATCCGACCTTCCGCACCATCTTCCGTACCTTATCACCTGGGGTTGTAACCCGATTTGTCCTGCCTGTTGAATCAACCAGCTTTCAAGATAGGCCACATTGGCCGCCTTAACATGCGCATCCATGAGGTAGAAATGGCCGTAATCGTGGGGAAAATTGAAGTCCCTACTGCTGGGGAGTCTTTGGCGGGCATCTTCGTTGATTAGGAAAAAAGTGGATATGCATCTTCCCTTTGGATGCAGTACTCGCCGAATTTCTCTGAGATATTGAAGGGTC
>CAYTNI010000594.1:0-1877 GCA_964439115.1 uncultured Saprospiraceae bacterium | reverse complement strand
GAAAAATCAACCCACTACGAGGTACTCAAGGCTCTAAAGGAATCCGGGCTTGATTCGCTGCCAGGCGCCGGTGCGGAGATTTTGGACGATCGGGTCAGGCGATTAATTTCCAAAGGTAAGTGTGGAGCCAAGGAATGGCTGGATATCATGCGTGCAGCTCATCAACTGCGTATTACCACGTCGGCTACCATGATGTTTGGACATATTGAAACCAATTTGGAGCGGATGCAACACCTGGTGGCGCTCAGGGAGGTTCAGTCGGAAAAACCCGCAGATGCAAAAGGCTTTATTGCCTTTATACCCTGGCCATTCCAGGATGAAGATACCATTTTGGTTAAACTCAAACGAGCGAGAAATACCTGCACCGGCGATGAATATGTGCGTATGATTGCCATCAGTAGGATTATGTTGCCGAATATTCCTAACATACAAGCTTCCTGGCTGACGGTGGGCAAAGGCGTAGCACAGGTTTGCCTGCATGCCGGTGCCAACGATTTTGGCAGCATCATGATTGAAGAAAATGTCGTTTCTGCCGCAGGTGCACGTTTTAGGTTTACTGCGGACGGCATACAGCGGGCTATTCGGGAAGCAGGTTTTGTCCCGCAACTGCGCACCCAGCAATACGAGCCCCGGGCACTACCGGCTAATCTTATCAATCAGGAGCTCGATCAGATGGCTATGATAGTAGATTGAGTTCAACGGAGCACTTTCACGGTTAGAAAGTCTTTACCGGAGTGGGCAATTTTCAATTCGCGTAACTGGTTAGCATGACCGTTAGCTTCTTTTTCATTGGCAAAGACCTTACCAAAATACACCAGGAAACCAGATGACTGAATATTTAGACATCCAAGCCAAACGCTTCCACAAAGCACTCCAGCCTCCTGCAATTGTTCCACCCGCAGCATGGATGATTCCACATCCCTATAAATAGCGTCCACCACCACAAAGCCCGGAGATTTGGATTTTTGAAAAAAGCTACAATCCTGGTAGTCCAAGCCGGCATCCCCATCGGCAAAAACTGCATTCCTCGGTGATTCGGTTAAAAACTGTAGCTCTTCAGCCTGTTCTGCCGACCATTCATCGAGGTAGGAGACCTTATCTGCTGAGAAAGCCGGCGGTTCAAAAAATGGGGTGTCGAGCCGGTACCCCTCCGGCTCTTTGGGAAAGGCGCGGGCTTTTTGGATTACCTCCTCGGCATAAATTTTGGGTATTACATCCCTATTGGTCCAGACATCAAACTCCCTATACCAAATAGCTGTGATAATCAGCAAAGCTGCGATGCAGGCAGCCCATTGCCTCAAGTATTCCCGGCGAAATGAGGACCTCAGATAAGGCTCTAGCGGAGCAGTTACCCGAGTCACGCCTTCCTCCATATTTTTGAACCAGGTATGATCGGACAAGGAGGCAATGCTCCTGGAAAGGCCTTGTCGGGAAAAAAACTGTACCAATTTTCTTTGCCCGGCAAAAACATCGTCTCTTGAAGGAGTGAGTTGAACCCTAACCTGGCCTTGGTGGTCAATTATTAGCAATCCAAATCCATAACGGATACACTGATGGCGCAATTCAAGGTAATATGGATCCAATGTGCCATTAAAAACGTCGTGTCCAACGGCCATCCATTGTTCATCGCTATGGTATCGCTTAAATTGTTCCACGGCCTGAATGACCCTGTAGCGCCTCCATGGAATTGCCCACATCCTGAAAGCAAAAAACAGGATGGTGAATACAGAGAAAAACATGCCCCAGGGCAAAATCGGTCCATAGGTTTTGATACTAACCCATCCCTGTGCATAATTGAATACCCCACCAAGAGCAGTACCCCACATCGCCACGGCCATGTTATCGGCTAAAAGAAGCCCTGTGCGCCGACTGAAGCG
>CAYTNI010000593.1:0-1881 GCA_964439115.1 uncultured Saprospiraceae bacterium | reverse complement strand
CTTTTATGCATTCCTCGAAGAAAGCGGGCACCTTCCCGTCAAGCCCTACATTTTTGGAGGGAACACAGACCTGATTAAAACCCTAGGCGAAAAAATGACACCCGGCATAACCCTTACTTCGCCCGGATTTTACGCCCCCCAGGGAAGAAGACTGCGGGGACCTTCCCGTCTGGCATCCACGGATATTCAGCGGCTTTCCAATTTTGCGCATCAAGGCCTGCGCATTTCCAACTTTGAGATGGAAACGGCAGCCATTTACGGGCTTTCCCGGGTTTTGGGACACAGTGCTGCATCGTGCAATGTGCTGTTGGCCAACAGAGAGAAAAACCAGTTCCATGCGGCACCTCAGCAAGCTGTGGAACGCCTGATTGAAGAGGTACTTGGAAAGTTGCTGGAAATGGAATAACTTTTAGGATTGGCTGTGTTCTACCTCCCTTACCTTCAGTTCAATCTTACCTGACTCAATAGCCAATTCCAGTCGGTGGTAGTTCGCCATCCAGTGGAAGATATCCTCTCCGAGCAATTTACGGCGCCAGCCGTGTTCCAGGTTTTCAGAGAGGTCATCCATACCATGTTTCAGCTTGCGCAAAGCGGATTTGGGGAGTACAAAAGCGGGGGTGAGCCCGTTTTCGAGGCACTTGTAGCGAAGCAGGAGGTAGAGGATTTCCTGTAAAATTTCCTCCATGGGATCATCGGTCTCGTCGTTGGTTTCAAGCCGCGACAACAGGACCTTCTCATCTGTAGTTGGAGGATCATTGAATAATTGCACGAAGGTTCTTCCGTGTTGTTTGATGGTGCGTTCGGGAAGGCGGCGATTGTGCTGCAGTCCTTCGAGGCCGGCGGAAATACCCTTGACGATTGGCGCGATCAGCTTGGCGGGCAGAATCATCTCCTTGGAGTAATTCTTTGCTGCGGCCTGTTCACGACGCCATTGGTACAAGCGGAGCATGAAAATTTTCTCACGGAAACTGAGAGACTTCATCAGGTTATTGTGGAGGGCCTCATCATTGGGATCCTTGATGTAAAAATCTTCGGATTCCAACTGGGCGAATTCCTCCATGGCCCAGCCCAGACGGCCATGACGGCGAAGTTTCTCTTCCAGCTTGCGCATGAGGGGATACAGCGGAACCACATCATCCATGGCGTACTGGAGGAATTTGTGATTCAACGGTCGCGCCTCCCAGTCGGCAGTGGTAAGGGTTTTATCCACCTTGAGTCCGAGTTCATTCTCTGCGAGCCGCCGGAAGGACACCGGGTGGCGATAGCCCAGGAAAGCCGCGGCAAGCTGGGTATCGAACACATTGCACGGGATAACCTCGTACTGCTGATAGAAAAGCCGGTATTCGTTTTCCCCGGCATGGGTTATCTTGAGAATTGCCGGATCTTTGATCAATTCCAGCAAAGGCCCCATGTCACTTATCCCGAAAGGGTCAATGACATAGTTGCCGTGGTGCGTGGCCACCTGAATGAGACACAATCGGGTGACATAACGCTTCTCCCCCACAAATTCTGTATCCAGGGCAAGCCATTCAGCATCCTGGTTACTGCGGTAAAATTGCTCTAGTTGACTCTGATTTTCAATGAGTTCAAACGAGACGTAGGCATGTTGCATAGTTTGGCGATTGGAAAAAATTGGCCCGGACAAAACCTTTGTTTGCCCGGTTTGCGTTGTTGTATGTAAAGCTTTCTACGATCAGTGGCTGCAAATGTAATAAAGACCTATGAAAATCGTAAAACAAATATTGCTGTTTTTATTAATTTGTGTGGTGCTGTTTATCGGCGCTGCAGTAGCATTTCCATTTGTATTCAAGGAGCGCATTCTGGCGGCTGTCAAGGAGGAAATCAATAAAAGCCTGATTGTCAGAGTTGATTTTGAAGATA
>CAYTNI010000592.1:0-1888 GCA_964439115.1 uncultured Saprospiraceae bacterium | reverse complement strand
ACCATCATCGTGCTCATGCTCTGGATCCAAATCAATGCCTTTGTGTTGCTGATTGGATTTGAACTGAATGCCAGCATTGCCGTCAACCGGGACCTGAAAAAGCAGCGGGACAAGGATTACCGGGAAAATCTGCTGTCATGACGACATTTTTTGCTTTTTTTGGACACCTGAGACCCATTAAACCTATTCCATTCGTTATAGTTCTAAATTTGAACGATATGTATGTTGTTCGCCTTACGGGTATATTGCTGTTTGCTTTATGTATTTCAAGGGCTCACGCCCAAAAATACAGCAATGAATTTTTGTCCATAGGTATAGGTGCCGCTGCCAGTGCAACCGGACACGCTGTGGTGGCCTCGGTCCATGACGCAACAGCTGCCTATTGGAATCCCGCGGGGCTTTCCGCGGTTGATCCGGATCTCAAACTTCAACTGGCGGCAATGCACACGGAATGGTTTGCCGGGGTCGGAAAATTTGACTACCTGGGTGCCTTGATTCCGCTAAACCTGAAGGGCAAAACCATTGCCCTTTCCCTGTTGCGCTTCGGGGTGGACAATATCCCCAACACGCTTACCCTCTACGAGCAGGACGGCACGGTCAACTACGACAACCTCAGCAGTTTTTCGGCGGCAGATTATGCTTTTTTGCTCAGTTACAGTCAGTCGCTGGAAGCTAAGGTGCCGGGGTTGCGCATCGGAGGAAACATAAAAGTGATCCATCGCCTGATAGGTCCATTTGCCAGAAGTTGGGGGTTTGGATTAGACGCGGGGTTACAATACCAACGCAACCGATGGCAATGGGGTCTGGTAATCAGGGATCTCACCCATACCTTCAACGCCTGGTCGTTTCAGTTTACCGAAGCTGAAAAAGCAGTGCTACAGCTCACCAACAACGAAATCCCGATCAACAGCCTTGAACTCACCCGACCTTCCATTGTACTGGGGCTGAGTCGTAGCTTCGATTGGGGCAAATACGGTTTAAGACCTGAAATCAACTGGATCATCCACACCGATGGGGCGCGCAACACGCTCTTTCAGGCAGATCCGCTCAGTTTTGATCCTGTATTAGGACTGGAAGGCCATTACAAGGAACAAATATACCTCAGGGTAGGTGTCAACCAACTGCAACAAGAAACCTTTTTTGGCGAAGCCGGGTGGACCATCAGGCCTTCGGTAGGCATTGGCATTCATCCAGGACTTATCGGGCTCGACTATGCCTTTACCGATCCGGGGGGAACCGGCGAATCTACCTACTCTCACATTGTATCGCTTACCTTGAGTTTGCCCTAAATTGGGCTACGGTGGATTGGGTTCACCCACTACAATCCCGGAGGTACCAGGTGTTTGAAATGGCCATTCATTCGGATGCGATCCTTCATCGCTTTCATGTCCCGGGCGGCAGGAAATAACCCTTGAACATGGTAAATCAGGTATTGCAAACGTTCATCTTCCGATGGGGTACAAAGCAAATGGTACTCCTGATCCATATCCAGCCCCAGGTAATGCGCCAATTGGTAGCTCAGGAATGGCGTATCGGCATCGGGAAGGGGTTTGTTGACCTCATAAAGACCAAATAATTCCTCGGCCAAATCCAGTAACTGTTGTGCAAAACGGTAAGACCCCTCTCCTTCGTAAGCAAGTCGCTGAACCTCTCCACCAGCATATAACTTTCCCGGCATCAATGGAAAATATGCTTCCAGGCGATAAGCACTCACGGCCCGGGTTCGGATATCTAACTCACCGTTGTCGTATTCCTTTTCGATGCTGATCAGTTCCACCTCTGTACCAATGGGCTGCAATTGTTGATCCATAAAAGCATTGACCCCAAAGTGAATCCCCTCCGTAATACAATCCCGGATAAGCTGTTTGTAGCGTGGCTCAAAAATATG
>CAYTNI010000591.1:0-1894 GCA_964439115.1 uncultured Saprospiraceae bacterium | reverse complement strand
ACAATCCTGTTACTAATTGTGGGGCTGCCCATGGCATGATTCGCTAATCTCTCCTAGCGTCAAACAATAAGCCTGTTGTAGCATTTCGGAGAGATTTTAGAATGTACATCTGGTATGGACAGGAGCGTCTTAATAGGATTGCTTTGATTATTCGTAACTAGTCAGGGTTAATTAAATTCATATACTCCAAATTACCTCTGGTAAAGACCTGTTCAAGGGTTTGAAGTGGACAAACGGCCTGTTTCACTGCGGTGCTGATGAGAGACCGAATGCGCATATATTCCTGTGCCGGCTTCAATTCCCGGAAGCCCCCCGATACTTTTGCGCGTACTTTATTCATCCGTAAATCCCGTTCCGCCTGGTTATTGGTAAACTCGGCCAATGGTTCTACCATGAACCGCAGGATGTCATCTTCCCGTCCTCCCAGCCGTTTGAGCAAGTTGTAGGTCTTCGACTGTTTTGTAGCCCCCTTCGTCTGGCCCTCCGGCCGTTTGCCTTCCGGATTCATGGCTAAGCCCTGGTGGACAAGCGCCCGGTATTTTTTTCGGTGTCTGCTCTGCCACCTCGAATCGGCCACCCCATCTTTTCGAGCTGCTACCTGCTTGTTGACCTGCAACAATAAATCCTTCATCGGCTTAGCCCAAAGCTGTTGGCCGTCATTTTCAATGGCAAACCTCAATTCCCGCACGATATGACCACAGCACATACTGTCGCTCTTATTGGGATAAGCATCATAAGGTGTGTAGAAATCCCTGTGTGCAGTACCTTTAAATCCTGGCAAAACCCCCATCTCCTCGTGCGCCTTCCTGCCGCGATTACGGAATATACCAAACAAGGAATATAATTTATCACACGCCACGTGTACCCAATGGCCCACTCCACCGACTCTAATGCCGGTTTCGTCAAAATATGCGGCTGGAGCCTGCTCCAGATTTTTGCGCAGCTCCTCCACAAATGGCTCCAGATTCTTCGCAGCCGACTTGCGAAAGTTATTCAGCGTGCCCGTACTCAGATGGACACCAAATACGCTAAGCAGTTCTTTAATCCGCTTTTGAGGGAGGAACTGGTGCGTGGACAAATACACTGCCAGGGCTTTCACCCGGGGGCCGTATTCAAATTCATGTTGTTGCTCGCATCCACCGGCCTGCCAGCGTACAGCGCACCCCGGACAGGTCTTAATTTCCATCTGGTATTCTGTCACCACTGTTTTGATCGGCGGTATATCTTCGACTTGCTTTCGTACAATCTCCTCCACCTCCACCTGCCGTAGGTCATGACCACAATCCGGGCAGTCGCCCAATGTATAGGGAACAATATGATCCGGATTGTCTTTCAACTTACCACCCTGGCCCTTATGACCTGTTTGACCTCCTGCCGGGCGTTTCGCACCACTCTCCTCACTTCGACGCTTCACCGGACGGTTTACATCCTGGCTTGGTGGCTTGGAGGAATTACTGCTGTTTTTTGATAATTGATCCCTTAAAGCCTTGTTCTCCTGCCGAAGAAGATAGTTTTCGGCAGCTAAATCGCGAATAATCGGCATGAAAAAATCAACCAATATCCGAGCTTCCTTACCCAGACTTGGCATGAGAAATTTAATATCCCGTTCAATCTTTTCTAAATCCATCCGCAAAAAATACGAAGTTTTTTGATTTTCAAAGTGTTTTTTTGAAAAAATCACCCTGACTAGTTACGTATGTTTTAGTTTTACCTGATAGATGAATTGAAGTTGGTCTATTATTTCTGAAATAGACAATTTCAATGTTTTGCATTTGAATTGCATCAATGAAAATATGCATAATGATAAATAACACAATTTTATGTGTGCATTTATTCTTGAGGGAAGCCAGAGCCTTATGGGATGAAGGTTTATATTGCCCTTCATCGAACGAAA
>CAYTNI010000590.1:0-1897 GCA_964439115.1 uncultured Saprospiraceae bacterium | reverse complement strand
GCAAAAGACAAGTAAATGAAAAAAATGGTTTTGGTTTGCATCCTGATTTCTGCATTTAGCTGCCGACCTCCCTCCTCATTGCCAAACGAAATGGAAACATCGCCAAAAAGTACCCTGGATTGGCAGGGACATCGCGGAGCAAGGGGTCTGGCTCCGGAAAATTCGATACCGGCATTTCTTAAAGCCTTACATTTTCCAGAAATTACCACCCTGGAACTTGATGTGGTCATTTCCAAAGATCGTAAAGTGGTCGTATCTCACGAACCATGGATGTCACACGAAATTTGTTCGCATCCCACCGGCGAGCCCGTTTTGGCCTCCGAGGAGGATGATTTGGTTTTAATGAATATGGATTATGCCCAAATTGCAGCGTTTGATTGCGGCAGTCGTGGCAACCCCCGCTTTCCGGAGCAGGAAAAACAAAAAGTGGTAAAGCCCTTGCTTCGAGACGTAGTAAAGGCGGTGGAGGCACACTTCGCTTCCACAGGAAGGACTTTGCCGCGTTTCAATATTGAAATTAAAAGCCGACCTGGATGGGATGGCATAAAAACTCCGGCACCGGCAGAGTTCGCCCGTCTGGTAGTAGAGGAAATTATCGCCCTGAATCTGCAAAACAGGGTTTGTGTGCAGTCTTTTGATCCCCGAGCCCTTCGGGAGGTACATCTCCTGGCTCCAACGCTTTCTACCGCATTATTGGTTGAAAGCAAGATGATTAGTTTGGAGAACCATCTCAAAATAATGGGGTATCAACCGGAGATTTACAGCCCGCATTTCAAAATGGTCAACGAAGAAACCATTCGCATGGTGCGGCAGCGAGGGATGCGCATCATACCCTGGACGGTCAATGAAACTGAAGACATGCGTCAATTAATACAACTCGGGGTTGATGGCATAATTACGGACTATCCGGATCGGATTCCAAGGTAATTTTACTCATCCCGGAGGGTTTTTTGTGCAAATAGCCCATAATGATGCGGTTGATTTCTGGGTTGGCGGGCATACTTTTCACAGCGTTGCGAAGTTCCGTTTGACAGGTCCCTTCTTGAACGTCACAGTATCCATACCCGGCGAACTGGCCATTCTCTATGAGAAATATTGTCCGCTCCTCGGGATGGCGCCCTCGTTCAATGAGGAGAAAGTCTGCTGAAAAACCTATTTCAAGTGCCTGAATAGCCTGAGCCACCCGGACGTTGTAGCTTTCCGGAGTTTCCAGTCCGGCGCATGCACCGTGGCATTTGCGGAGGTGGAAATCGAAGCATGCCCCCTTTCCGGTTTGTAGTCCGGAAAGTCGGCGACACAGTTCGAAACTAGTGACTGCCCATTCCAGTCGGCCGCGGGCGGCGGGCAGAGTCGGATATTCACCGACTACCTGAACCTTTTTACGCTGGGAGGCTGTGAGTCGTTCTGGGACCAGATTATGAAACCCATCGGAATCATGGAAAGTATGGATTGCGAACGGGAAGGAAGTCTGTCGCTGAGCGCGATTGATTTCGGGGCGCAATCTTTTGATTTCAAAAGATTCTAGCAAAAGAGCAGCCAGTTCGCTTCCGGTAATTTCAAAGGTAATATCGTAGGTGAGTTCGCGCAATTTTCTTGATTTTTCCGATTTATCGGCAAAGTGCTCCAAGATTCGTTTGCGGATGTTTTGGCTTTTTCCGACGTAAATTACATCGGAGTGGGCGTTATGAAGATAATAAACGCCGCAAGCTTCCGGAAGAGCCATCACTTTTTCAGCGCCGAAGTTTTCCGGGAGATGGGCCTCTTTCAAGCCTGCCTTAATCATAGCGCGTGCCTGTTCTGGGCCGTTTTGCTGATCAAAAATCCGGCGAAAAAGTTCGGCGGTAGCCAAAGCGTCTCCCATGGCGCGGTGGCGCTGCGATACATGAATTCCCATATA
>CAYTNI010000589.1:1665-1899 GCA_964439115.1 uncultured Saprospiraceae bacterium | reverse complement strand
AGCCTGAGCGAATATCACCATTAAAAAATGAAATTTGAAAATCCATCACGATTTTATCATGGAATTTGAAAATCCATCACAGTTTTCAAACGGTGGGGGGATTGGTGGCGCGGGGCATGTATTTCACGCCGGTAGAGACGCAAGGCCTTGCGTCTCTGAAACGCAAGGCCTTGCGTTTCATGGGTACGGTTCCTCGCCGGGATTTTTTATTGCACGCAGAGGCGCGGTAACGCA
>CAYTNI010000589.1:0-1655 GCA_964439115.1 uncultured Saprospiraceae bacterium | reverse complement strand
CCCGTGCCGCTGTTTTTGGGAACTTCATACCTTTTATAACGCGTATCGCGATTTGCAATATTGCCAAATAATCCGGGGTTGAAAAAAGTTTTTCACCAATAATATCGTGGATGGCGATATGCGATATCCGCGCATGGCGAACCATTCACCCCGCTGATTTGATGGATGAGGTAATGCGCGGCGCTGGGGAGTTCATTAAATGCCATAAGCCTGATGGAGTATTTGGTTGATTTTTTCTTCTACAATTGGTAAACGTTCAGCTAACATCAATGGATGAATGTGTGCCATCAAGACCTCTCGCAGCAAGCCTTTATTAGTTATTTTTTGTAATTGGGCTTTGATAAAGTTAGCAATACGGTGATCATCAGTTGCTATTTCCTCTACAATACCAATTCGATTATCTAATACATAGATGATGTCTTCTATGTCGTGACTGCTGCGATAATCAGAACCTCTATTGTTAAACGCTTCAAATTTGGTGGCCAAATAACAAGGTGCTGAAAGAATTTTTATCTCCTGATCTTTGGCTTTTGCTGTCCATAAATTCTCAAAACCTATTTTATACCAAGGATTGGCCGGGCCTAATGGACCATCTTCTGTGGCCATGATATCTACCGGAATGTCTTTGTATTTGTAACTGCAAATGGCATGACCAAAGGGGTCGGGATGAAAACCGAGCGCTGCTAGTTGTTCTTGTAGCTTTGCCCAATGACTTAGGTTGACAATATTTATGGTCATATCAATATCCTGTGTAGGGCGGATTTCTTCGGCTGCCGGATCATCAGTGTATAAACTGACCACTGCACCACCTACAAATACCATTTGTGTTTTGATATCCTGCAGTGCTTCGGCCACTTCGGCTACTACGGCCATATTGATGGTTCTATTCTCCAAGTTGAAGACGTTTTATTAGTTCCTTAACGGCCAATTCCCTTTCTCTGGCCCTGCCTACCCGCAAGGCATCTGCCAAAGCCAATAGGATATGTAATTTTTCATCTTTCAAGGCTGCTTCAGGTACCGAAGGGTACAAAGGCACAATGACATGCCCCCGAACGGTACCTTTGCCATAAGGCCATACGTAGGCTTCTGAACTTTGAATTTCATCGCTCAGTGGTTTTGCCGAATGTGAGGTTGGTACCCCGCGTACTACAGCGCCTGGTTTCACGGGAAACACATACCGCAAACCGTGTTGCAAAAACTCGAGCAAGGCCATTTTTATTACTACTTTGCCATCGGGTGCCAGTAAGCCGGCATATTCGCACCGAGCTACCGCTTCACTCACTTCCGACTGGCTCAAGCCCAGGGCATCAGCTACCTGTTTTTGTTTCCATGAAGGATTGTTATCGCTTACTATTTTGAGTAACAGTAAGATATCCTGCGGTTTTAGCTGCTGTTTTTGTGACTTCATATCTTTCATATTGCGTATCGCGATTTGCAATATTACAAATAATCCGGGGTTGCAAAAAGTTTTTCACCAACAATATCGTAGATGGCTATATGCGATATCCGCGCATGGCGAACCATTCACCCCGCTGATTTGGTGGTTGAGGTAATGGGCTGCGCTGAGATATTCCGGTTATGCTGCCCCCAGTAGATAACTTCAAAACCGGTGGCATAACAACACCAATTTCCGTACCTCACCGCTGGGTGTCTGG
>CAYTNI010000588.1:0-1911 GCA_964439115.1 uncultured Saprospiraceae bacterium | reverse complement strand
CAATATTTGGGGTCGTAAGTTTTCAATTTTTGGATTTATAGTTATTTTGCTGTTTATCAGCCTTTTGGTTATTCGATCCTGCATGCTCGGCGTGCCGTTGGGGGAGGTGCTCCGGAATCAGGATTCACCGCCTGTTACCACAGACACGACAACCCGAATCCAATGAAAAAGCAAATTCCATTCCACAAATACCAGGGGGCCGGCAACGATTTCATCCTGATAGATAACCGTGGAGACACACCCAGGATAACAAAGGAAGACACTGCGTTGATTCGCCAATTATGCGACCGGCATTTTGGTATCGGCGCTGATGGCCTCATGCTCCTTCAGGATGCTGAAGGCTATGATTTTGAAATGGTTTATTTCAACAGCGACGGCCGGGAAAGCACGCTTTGCGGCAATGGTGGTCGTTGTATCGCTGATTTTGCCCAACAACAAGGTATTTTCCAGTATGATTGCAGTTTCCTGGCAGTTGATGGACCGCATCGAGCCATATTACCCCGGCAGGGATACGTGGAATTACAAATGGCTGATGTGACCGAGGTGGAAGCCCTCTACGGAAATTATGTGATCCAGACGGGGTCTCCTCATTTTGTGCAGTTTGTGGATAATCTGGTCGCCGTTGATGTTACGGCTGAGGGTCGTGCCATTAGATATTCGGAGCGATTCTTTGAAGAGGGCATCAATGTGAATTTCGTGGAAGTCCTTTCTGACGGAATCAGAGTGGCCACTTATGAGCGCGGTGTAGAAGGTGAAACGCTTTCCTGCGGCACAGGGGTTACCGCTTCGGCCATTGCTTATGCCGTGGAGCACGACCTGGTCGGGAATAATTCCATCCGGGTAGAAACCAAGGGTGGTATTCTTGAGGTAAGGTTCGATGCCGCTCAGAGGAATTTCACCAATATCTGGCTGTGTGGCTCGGCAAAAAAGGTATTCGTCGGCTTTTTCCCCTTGTAATAGTTTGGGATACAGGTTGATTAAACAAGAAGCGCTGTGGCTCCGCAGGAACCACAGCGCTTCTTTATTCAATAAATTTCGCAATTATCTGGCGATGACTACCGGGCGCACTGCTGCACCGGTAGGCGTTACTACCTTAACATAGTAAGTGCCTGCCGGAAGGGCATGTACAGGCATATCAATGATATCGCGGCTCACCTGCTCGAATCGTCGCAGGGTGAGGGTTCTGCCGTACTGATCAAAAACCATGATTTGAATATCTTCCGGACGCTCCAGGGTGAGTTTGAGGCTCACGCGGTCAGTAGCGGGGTTGGGGAAGATCTCGAATGCAGAAGCAGGCAGTTCATTCTCCCTAACGGAAGAAACCGTGGGTAATACATGCAGACGGATGATTGGCATAACCGTGAATACCAGACCGTAGGCTCCGTCATTACCCGGATCAATAGCACTGCCGTAACGCGGCCGCTGGAGAGAATCGGAATAGAACCATGCGGCAGTGAAATCCGGGCGGTTGGCTGCGCGAATTTGCATGGTAGTTGCGTCCTCGGTGGTGTACTGGAGGGCAATCATGTACTGGGAATTATCCTCCAGCGGGATGAGATTGCCGTCAATATCCACAGGGACGGTAATCAGGTTGGTACCTTCAGAACCGGTGAACGTGTAGGAATTGAATGAAACTGGTGCACTGTCGTACTCCGCAGGGTCAACACTGTTATTGTCGTTGAGGTCACCGTTCCACTTGTATAGAAGGATGGTTACGCTGCGATTGGCCAGGGCCGCGGCGTTACCCACTGCAAAACTCACGGATTTGGCGAAGAATCCGTCACCGTTGGGCACATAATAAATATTACCCCAGGAGTAGCTGGCATTACCGCTGGCAAAGAAGTTGCCTAAGCTGGTGCCAAGCTCCTTAGAGAATGTACTATCCGTAACGGTGAAGTTGAACTCCTGGAA
>CAYTNI010000587.1:0-1913 GCA_964439115.1 uncultured Saprospiraceae bacterium | reverse complement strand
GGGTTGTGTAGACAGGGCTTCAGCAGAATCGAATAATTGGTCAATTGTTTCGACCGGAATGATACCTACCCGTTGGAAGGCTGCCTGATAGACTTCATACGTACCTGGTTCCCAATCAGTGTGTTGGCGAATGATGGCGGCACCTTCTTTACTTTTTCCGGCTTTAAGGACGATAATGGGTTTGGTACGGGAGAAAGCCCGTGCAGCACTCAAGAAGCGCCTCACCTCAGTGATTGATTCCAAAAAAATGAGGATAGATTGGGTGTATGGATCTTTTCCCAAAAAATCAATGAGGTGATGCAGATTTACATCCAGCATTTTTCCTACCGAGATAAAGCTACTAAATCCGATTTGCTTCCATTCGGCCCATTCCAGCACAGAAATGGTAATGGATTTACTTTGAGAGATAAAGGCTATTCCTCCTTTTCTAGGCAATCGGGGTGCGAGGCTGGCATTCAGGTTGATATGAGGCAACAAAAAACCGAAGGAGTCAATGCCGATGAGGGGAATATTATTTTGTTTACATTTTTCTGCCAATTTACTTTCGATGCCGGGCACTTCTTCGGTGAGGTCAGGTGACATGACCAGGATACCTCCAACTTTTTTTGCACAGCACTCACTCAATGCTTCCATCACCCGATGAGGGGGTACAGTGATGATAGCGAGGTCTATTTCCACCGGTACTTTAGACATACCTGCATAGCACTTAATCCCTCTGATACTATTGTATTTAGGATTGACGGGATAGATGGTGCCATAAAAATTTCCATTGACCAGATTTTGAAGGATTTGCTGTCCCAGACTCCCCTCTTTAACTGAGGCCCCTGAGATGGCTATTGTTTCGGGGTTTAATAATCGTCCCAGCTTATTTTGCATAAGAATAAGCGTGTGAGGTGTTTAAAAGGTAAAAGAGAAAATCAAATTGTCCAGAAAGGTTTCAGCTGTGAGAGCAAGCTCTGTATTCGAATTTCAAATTCCGTCCAGGTTGTCATTGATGAAACGGATGTAATTTCTTTATAGGGCATTTCCAAACCATTAATGCCGGCTGTAAAATTTAGGATTCCCTGATACAGTACTTCTACATTATACCCACCTTCCAGTGTAGCGAAGTAAGAATCGAAGCCGGCCCTGATTGTTTTTCCTATTTCGTGAAAAGTATTGACAGTGAGGTTAAGGTCTAGAAGGGGATCGAAGCGATGCGCATCAAAACCGGCGGAGACCGCCAGGACATCAGGTTGAAATTGTTTTATGACAGGCAGTAGTGTATGAAATGCTGTCAGAAAAATATCATCTCCGCTACCTGGCGGGAGTGGCATATTGATAGTAAAACCTTTGCCTTTTGCTGCACCGATTTCATTGACGATACCAAACCCGGGGAATGCAGGATATTGATGAATGGAAAAATAGAGCACTTCCGGGGAACTGTTAAAAATGGAGGCTGTCCCATCGCACATGTGTCCGTCGAAGTCACACATAGCGACTTTTTTACCTTCGTTGACCAACTTTTGGGCAGCGATTGCTACGTTATTAAAGAGGCAGAATCCGCTCCCCCTTCGGCTATAGGCGTGATGTCCCGGAGGTCTGCAAAGAGCAAAATCTCCGTTTTCTGAGGCTAATATGGTAGCGCCCACGCTACGTATTGCTGCTTCATAGCTACCCGGTGAAGTTAGCGTATCGGAATCAAGAGCTAAACTTCTGGCGCAAGCATCTTTGACCTGTCTGATATAATAGGGTGTATGAACCAATTCCAAGTAATTTTCTCCGCTAGGTACCACAGTAGGCGGAAATGCTTTGAAAGCCTCCACTCTTTGTTTACCTTCAGGATGAACCCCCGTATCGTGCAAGTCAAAAACGGGGTCATAGAGAAGCCTCATGATTCTTTTTTCACTCCGGCTGCTTCTCTGGATCATCAT
>CAYTNI010000586.1:0-1917 GCA_964439115.1 uncultured Saprospiraceae bacterium | reverse complement strand
CTAAATCTTACCACTTCAAGTCAAGGGTAAAGAACCGCTACACCATGGCCTCTGCCACCCAACCTTCAATATTCTTGGTTTTGCTCGAAAAATTCACCCCTACGCCCACCACAGGCTTACCTGCGCTCCAAAGGGCGCGGTAGTACTTTTTTTGTTTGATTTGTTCCAGGGCGATTTCCGGTGATTGATCCAGTTTGTATTCAAGGATATAGACCTTTGACGGCGTTTCAACCATACTGTCCACCCGTCCGTCAGACGTGCAGGCTTCGCTGTGGATGCGTATGCCCATGTAAGTGAACAGCAGGTGAATAGCGGTATGAAAGAATTTTTCAGGGTGCTTTTCGTGCAGTCCGTAAGGGATATTGGAAAATACCGATTCGAGGATACGCATGGCCTGATCGAGGTCATCGGTCATAAAGGCGTTGCGCAGGCGAATCACGAGGGATGCGGAACGTTCCACATATACGCCGGTAAATCCTTCGATGAGGTGTTCCAGCATCGAATCGCGCACCTCCTTGTTGGGATAGTCTAAGTGAATCAGTCCATCAGCGTCGCGGGACTGGATGGTCAGGTAGCCGGTTTGGAAGAGCATCGGCTTAATTTTGAGGCGGTCTAATTCAAAGTCCTCAAAACCGAGCGGATTGAGTGGAGGGAATCGCAAATCATAGACGCCTTCTTTTTTCAACTGATTGATGAGGAAATTGGGCGTACCTGTGGCGAACCAGAAGTTTTGAAATTCTTTTCGGTCGAAAAATAAGTTGACTGAAACCGGGTTATAAACTCTCTGCCCTGATGGGTGGAAGAGATAACCATTGTACCAGATTTTCATTTCCTCCAGCAGCGCAGCTCGCGTCCGGTTCATTGCCGCAGCCGTCGCTTCGATTTCTGCATTGAAATTGTGCTCCAGTTCTTCCTGTGTATAGCCCAGCATGGTGGCGTATTCCGGGTGCATGGTTAGGTCGCTGAGGTTGTTCAGTCCGGAGAAGATATCTGTTTTGCTAAATTTGCTGACGCCGGTAAGGAACACGAACTCCAGCAGTAGATCGTTGTTTTTCAGTACGCTATAAAATTCGCGCAGCAATTCCCGATTATGTATGGCGCGTTCGGTATCCACGCCGAGATAATGGACGATCGGGGCATCATATTCATCAATTAAAACCACCACCTGCCATTTTTAGCGAGTTGGTGTAGCAGGTATTCAAATTTACCACTTAGAGGGAGCTCCACTGGCTGCAGGCCATACTCGCGGATATTTTTATCCAGCAGATAATGCATCCCCACTTCGAGTCCTTTTTCTACAAATCCGATTCCGGTGAAGGTTAGTCGCAATACCGGATTTTTCCGGTTCCAGTCCCATTTATCCTCTATCCAAAGACCCGAAAACAGTTCGCGGCTGCCGCTAAACAGTTCGTACAGCGTAGAGATGGTAATGGATTTGCCGAAGCGGCGCGGTCGGGAGATAAAGTAAGCACCCGGTTTGGAGACCATATTGTACAGGTAGGCCGTTTTGTCCACATACAAGAAGTCATTTTCGATTATTTTTCGAAAATCCTGAAGTCCGATCGGGAGCTTTTTCAGCATACGCGCTGCATTTGTTTTGCAAAGATAGGCTTAAAAGGCGTGTCCATAAAACGTTATCCTGCCGGGTAAAAATGCTGTGCTCCTGATTTGTGCATGTGCCGACCATGGTAAACCCCATTTGGCTTTCGCCTTTTCAGACCCGCACAACTGCTCGCTGTGGGCGAAATTTCACGGCAGTAGCCTTTTCGGAAAAGGGGGGGCGGTAGCGTCGGAAAATTCAGCTTGCAAGGGATGATTTACAGGGAATTTGCTCAGTATTATCCACAAAAACACAATAAAATTTTATTTTTTGCGTTAAAATATATTTTTTGCTTGATTTGCTGAGGTTTTGATAGT
>CAYTNI010000585.1:0-1920 GCA_964439115.1 uncultured Saprospiraceae bacterium | reverse complement strand
TCATGGTCTTCCTGCAATATTTTTTCTACCCAGGATCATGCTGCCGCAGCTATCGCTGCAAAAGGTATCCCCGTGTATGCATGGAAAGGGATGAATGAAGAGGAGTTCTGGTGGGCAATCGAACAAACGCTTTTCGCTTTTGAAGATGGCAAACCCCTCAATATGATCCTCGACGATGGAGGTGACCTTACTAATATCGTTCTTGATAACCACCCCGAACTCGTTGCGGGTATCAAAGGTCTTAGCGAAGAAACGACTACCGGTGTTCACCGCCTCTACGAGCGCCAAAAGAAAGGTACACTGCCGCTTCCTGCGATCAACGTGAACGATTCTGTTACGAAGTCCAAATTCGACAATAAATACGGTTGTAAGGAGTCTTGCGTGGATGCGATCCGCCGCGCTACCGATGTGATGATGGCCGGAAAGGTTGCCGTAGTTGCCGGATATGGCGACGTGGGTAAAGGTTCTGCCGCTTCCCTGCAAGGTGCAGGTTGCCGCGTAATCGTTACCGAAATTGACCCCATCTGCGCCCTGCAAGCGGCAATGGATGGCTTCGAAGTTACCAAAATGGTCAAGGCTATTCCAAGAGCAGATATCATCGTTACCGCTACCGGTAATAAGGATATTATCTCAGAAAAGCATTTCCGCCTGATGAAGGATAAGGCTATCCTCGCCAATATCGGTCACTTCGACAACGAAATTGACGTGGCATGGCTCAACCGCGAAGTGGGGCATACTAAAGTGGTCATCAAACCGCAAGTGGATAAATACACCGTGGATGGCAAGGATATCCTCCTTTTGGCCGAAGGCCGTCTGGTTAACCTCGGCTGCGCTACCGGTCACCCCTCTTTCGTGATGTCCAATTCGTTCACGAACCAGGTGATGGCACAGATCGAACTATGGAACAACCACAGCCAATACGAAAATAAAGTTTATACCCTGCCCAAACACCTCGATGAGCAAGTCGCCAGGTTGCACCTTTCCAAAATTGGAGTTGAACTGGATGAATTGACCAACGATCAGGCAGAATATATCGGCGTTACGCAGGAAGGTCCATTCAAACCTGAATACTACCGCTACTAACGATTAGCTGTTTTTCTGTAATCAGCAGATAAGCGTTATCCCGAATTCTGGTTTAGGCCAGGGTTCGGGATTTTTTTTTGCGCTGAAGGAGCTTTTTGAGCACCACGGCACTGCCGATTATCACAAAGGCCGCAACGGAACGTTGCGCTTAGATCTCTACCGTTTTCCATTTGCCCCGTCTGAACAGTACGATAGCCAGAAATGCCATGATGCTTTCGCTGATGACAATCGCCCAGCATACTCCCGGCAAACCAAACCCAAAGGTAATGGCCAATACATACCCCAAAGGAATTTCCAATATCCAAAAACAGAAAAGATTGATGAGCGTAGGTGTACGGGTGTCCCCGGCGCCGTTAAACGACTGCGTGATTACCATTGCGTACGCAAACAGAATGTAACCGGAAGAGAGAATCCGCAAACTGGTCACCCCACTTTCTACTACCCCCGGCTCCGTTGTGAACAATTCAATGATGGGCTGCGCCGCCAATAGATATACCACAGAGACCAGTCCCAGGAAGACCATGTTGAAATGCGCCGCTATCCAGGCCGATTTTTCCGCCCGATCCGGCTGACCCGCTCCCAAATTCTGCCCCACTAATGTGGCCGCAGCATTGGATAATCCCCAGGCCGGCAAAATCGTGAATATCAACAACCGGATAGATACCGTATATCCCGCTACCTGCTCACTGCCCAATTCGGCAATGATCCGCATCAGAAATACCCAACTTGCCGAAGAGATCAAAAACTGCCCGGCACCCGTAGCCGCTACTCCCAGAAGCCGTTTCATGACCTCCGCCTGAACCCGAAAATAAGCTGCACGGATCTGCACAATCCCCT
>CAYTNI010000584.1:0-1922 GCA_964439115.1 uncultured Saprospiraceae bacterium | reverse complement strand
ACAAAAATTTCATCATTTAAATAGCTATTGGCAAGACCTTAGGATGCACTGGCGCTTTGGAACAATATGGGATGATTTAACATTGTGGTTAGATTTAAAAACAGTGAAAAATTCTTTTTGGTTTAAATGTGAAATGAAGGGTAGTGGGAGTTTTGAGGCCTGGTTATTGTTATATTTAGGGAATAGGGATTAGAAACTCCGGGTATTTGTAGGTTTTGCGGGTATTGTAAATATTTTTTTAAGGGTGCGTAATTTGGTGTCAAAAGGTTCTATATTTTGGGATTTGACTTTATTCAACACCAATTCGGTACAAGGCTTCGCCGGACTGAGACCCAAAGGATCAGCGATGGAGAAAGAGAATAAAGCAAGTTAGTACAACCTGCATGGGGATTGACCGGGATAAAATCCTAGCGGTCACAAGCTATCATGGTCATCTGGTTTGCATTTACCTTCGGGTATAGGTGGTATTGATGACGGTCTCTAGCCTGAGGATAACGGCTACTGGGTACATATACCGTGGAGCTGGCCTACCTTGAGAACAATACACTCTGTATCTGTTCTTCCACGGCAAAAAAAATCAATTTCCGGACAGGGTGGCCTTGTTGGATTGACCCTTCTTTGGTGAAAATTGGGTCGTTGTTGCTTTTCCGTATGGAAATTGTAATCAGCCTGAGCGAATCCTCCCTCTGGAATTCAGAGAATTGGGCTATTTTTGGGCATGAAAACCCTGAATACCTTCGCGACGGTAAATCCGCCACCAAAGGCCTTCGAGGCAGGAAAGCCCCTGTACTCCTCGCCAAAATTTCCCCATGCAGCGTTCTGCCGAACCTCAACGGAAAGACGTTTCCAGGAGAACTCCGGCATGGCTGACGATATTTCAACTCCACCCTTGCGTGAAGCCGAAAACCAGAAACCGCCATGCTCCTGAAGAAGATTCTCCAAAAGATCATTCCGGTCAGTTTATATTCCATTCGGATAGAACTGTGGCAGCTCTACATGCAATACTGCTTCATTCCCTACCACCGGATAGTTAAGAAAACCGGCAATCCCATGGGAGCCCAAAACGGCAAAGAAGCAAACTCCTGGGCGATCATCGGGCCGCTTTCCACCCGCTTTGTCATGGATTTATTGGCCCACCACCTCCAACGCCATGGACAAAAGGCGGTACTCCTCGAGCAGCCGCCGCAAAGGTTTGTCCACAACCGTTATATCGTCCTCATTCCGCAGTTGTATTTCCGTTTGCCTCCACCGGACAAAACGTTCATTTACCAACTGGAGCAATCAGTTTCTTCACCTTGGTTTTCAAGAGGTTACAAAGCATTATTAAAAGAGGCCAGGGGTGTGTTGGAATATGCCCGCACCAATGTGGAGTTTCTCCGAAAGCTGGGCCTTGCCGAATCTGCCATTCACTACCTGCCCATCGGCGCCAAAGACAACTTATCGGCCCTCCCTCCGGCTGACCCAACTTTCGACCTGGTATTTTACGGGGATTACCAAAAGGCGCCCCGACGACAGCAACTTCTTGGAGCTCTCGATCAGCACTTTGCGCTCAAACGCGTGCAAAACGTTTTCGGAGATGGCATCGCAGCAGAGCTCCGTCAGGCAAAATTCGTAGTGAATATTCATTTTTATGAACAGGCCATCTTAGAAATGGTGCGCATTCAGGAGTGTATTTCCCTTGGCATTCCTGTAATTTCGGAAACAGCCCTCGACCATGAAGATTATCCCGAACTGGAAGGGGCGGTCACCTTTTTTCAGGCCGGTTCCGAGGCCGATATGGTTCGCGCAGTGAATACCGCCCTTGGAGCGATTCCGGATACCCCTACCCTACTCCGCAGCATCCAACGGAGCGAGCAGCGTTTCGTGTTGCAATTTGACAGGTTTTTTATGGCCGCACTGGGCGGTGACTCCTAACTGCGGCC
>CAYTNI010000583.1:0-1930 GCA_964439115.1 uncultured Saprospiraceae bacterium | reverse complement strand
CGGTTTTACTTTTTTAGCAGTCTCCAGCCTTAGTTGCTTCACTTGTTCTTTTTGTTCGTCTGTGAAGAAATTCTGAAAATCTCTTTTCCCTTGTTCAAATCTTTGGGCCATCATCTCTTTCCGCTGAGAATCAGCACCACGCTCCCTTTGTAATTTATTGGGTTGCGCTATAATTGCAGATGAAAAAAATAATGACGCTACGATAAAAAGACTTAAAATTCTTGCTTTCATGATAATTAATTTTTAATGTTGGGCACCGAACCTGGCGATTCACCTTGCAGCATTTTTCAAAAGTGAAATCTTAGTTTTCGGCCGGTTTTTATGGCTATCAAAATCCTGATTATCCAGTAATCGCTCCATCCTGTTTTTCATTATTTTGCCACTCACTATTAAAACGGAGATTTTCCTTAGGCACGAGTCTCCTGTTATATACGCGTTTAAAATCCAGGCTGGTGCTCCCGAAATTAATCAAGAGTCCATCAGCCATATTGTATGCCTCCAGATAATTGATTGCCTGAGCCTTATGCACGCCCTCCAGTTTTACCACTGCTTTTAGTTCAACCATTACTTGTTCTTCAACAAAAAAATCTACCCTTCTCGTGCCAATTTGCTCCCCTCGGTAAAAGATAGGCATGACCATTTCCCGCAAAAACGAGACCTTCTCGTATGCCAGTTCAATCGCGAGAGCACGTTGATAAATAATTTCCTGAAAGCCATTTCCCAAAGTAGAATGTACCTTCATTGCACACCCAATAATCTTGTGTGCCAATTTATCAATCGCTGTATCCATCATCCTGTCCATTCCAAAATCCATTTCAAGTTCTTCTATGGCAAGCATCTAAATCCTGTCCATCCTCTAATCCATTAAATCCTGTTAAAGACGCTCCACCCCACAAAATTCCACAAATGAAATGTGTTAAAATTGTATTTCCCGATCCCGTCCGTCTCCTGGCCCTCTACAATGTCTTCAAATACTCTATCACCGCCTGACGCTCCTCATCACTGAATTTGTCGCCGAAGGTATGGCCGCCGTTGCCATAGCCGGGAAGCGTGCTGTCATATACCCAGCCCCTTTTTTTGCCCCTGGATGCCATTTTGTATTTCCAACCCACAGCTGTAAAATCATATTCTTTGGAATCGCCACTGCGCTGCCATTTTTTCGGACGTACCCGACTGTTGAGCAGTGCTTCCAGCGTGGGCACGGAACCATTGTGCAAATAGGGGGCACTTGCCCATATACCGTCAAGGGGCGGCGCTATATACCCGGGTAGGGGCTCAAACCAGGAGCGCGGCTCACTTTGGGCAAACCAACTGGAGTTGTACCAATCCACAATGCCGGATTGCTGGATGTAATATACGTAAAGCGGGTCGGTTTTTACGACATCCAGCGCCACTACCTTGTTGGGATAGGTGGGATTATCTCCATACGTGCCATGACATTTGGAACAATTATCCTCAAAAAGTACCTTGCCGCGCTCCGCCTTAATCCGGTCTATGTCTTCCGGCCATTTTGGCGGCTCCAGGGTTCGCAGCCACGCCACGACATCGCGGAAGCCCCGGAGCGCCTCACGCGCTGCTGTGCTGTCGGGAATGCCCAGCACGGAGGCCTGAAAAACCAATTTGCTAAAATCGCCGCGTCCTATGCCGTCGTAATACAGGGCGTTCTTTTTCTTCACATTCCACAAGGGCGGCACATCGGTAGCTATAGGGTAGGAGAGCATTTCAAACTGAGGTTCCTCCGAAAAGGTGAGGTCTCCCGGATGGCGGTGCATCATACATGCTTCTGCCAACCGAAATGCGGGGTTGGCACCGGGCTGATTGGTGCGGATATGGGGCGCTATTTTTCTGAAATACTGGCCGAAATCTCGGAATGCAGCCCACTCCTCCGAGTTTTTGCCGTACCGTATCCGCATGCCCCAGTAAGTGAAAT
>CAYTNI010000582.1:0-1936 GCA_964439115.1 uncultured Saprospiraceae bacterium | reverse complement strand
TTGTATGGTCAGGGGAGCCTCAATCATTATATCCTGCACTGTTTGTGCTTTATAATCACTCACTCTGCCTTTGGTAGTGAAATGGCGGAGCAGCAGCCGGGATGTTACGAGCCCGATAAGGTCACCTTCTTTGCTTTCGACAGGGGTATATCTGATGCGTCTCCAGTCCATGAGTTCGGCTACCAGTTCAATAATATCATCTTTTTGGACGGTAAAGAGGTCGGTGGTCATAAATTCTTCTACTTTGAGGCGCGATGGCAGGTAATCATCTAAATCGCCAAGGTCTGGTAGTTCCCAAGTGTGCACAGGCATGTCTTTAAATTGATTTTTGATGGCGGCTGCAGTTACACAGGTCAGTGCTTCATCGGCATCTGCATGCTTTTTTAATTTGGTAAGCCCTCTCAGAAACCATCGGGCGCCATTGGTATGCAAATTTGCTCTTTCTTCTATGATGCCCAGGTATTTGTCGATGTCACTTGTGTCAATTTGCTGATGCTTGAGACCTTCACGTGCGATAGGCAATAATTCCTTTTTGATTAAATCGCAAGCTCCAATTTTGGAGTCAGAAAGCCAGGTGAAAGTTGCATCTATCCCATATCGGGCAGCTTTGATGAAATTATCTTTGATGTCCGGAAAATCGATATGTTGGGTGATATCCCGGTGGTGTAAGCTCAGGCCTACCATGCTACCCAGCCAGAAAGCTGCATTGGCAATTTCATCCGGGAGCGAAGGTCCTGCCGGAATCACCCGATTTTCAATACGCAGGTGCGGTTTTCCGTTGGGGCTTATGCCGAAGCAGGGTCGATTCCATCTATAAACAGTAGAATTGTGCACTTGTAATGCTCTCAGTTTAGGGACTTTCCCGGCAGATAACAGCGCCATGGAGTCCTCTTCTACATCACCTGCAAGTAAGACTCTAAAGCGCGCAATATCCTCTTTATATATTTCCAAAATAGAATGATGGAGCCAGTCGTTTCCAAAATTAACCCTCGGGCTTCTTTCCCTCATGTGTTCATGGGTCGTGCGGGTGTCGAGGGCTTGCTGAAAAAGTGCAATACGGCTTTCATGCCAAAGGCGGCGACCAAAAACAAGTGGGGAGTTGGCCGCTACAGCCATGATAGGTGCTGCCAAAGTCTGCGCAATATTATGCATCTGAACAAAATTGGCAGGAGTAACTTGTAAATGAACTTGAAAACTGGTATTGCAGGCCTCCAATAGCGGAGAGTCATGCCTGACGAGCAATTCGTCAATGCCGTTCAGTCGCAACTCAAAAGCATCTCCTTCCAGTTGGCGGTTGATAGATTCAATTAAGGCAAAATAACGAGGTTTGGGGGTTAGGTTGTGCAAATCTAAATCCGTCTTTCGCAATGTCGGTAATATCCCGGTCAACATCACATCAGCACCAAGGGTTTTTACTTTTTCCCGAATAGTCAGCAGTCTTTTTCTAGTTGATTCTTCAAGTGCAGAAAGAGCGTTGCCTTTGAATTCCAGAGGGTCTAAGTTAATCTCCAAATTGAATTTGGAAAGTTCTGTTTCTGCCCATGGATGCTCTTTTAAAAGTTCAAGCGCCTCCATAGCAATGGTTTTGGGTTTGAAAGAACGGTCGCAAACCAAACACATCTCCTGCTCCGCTCCGATTCGGGTGATATCCGATTCAAACCAGTCATTCTGCAACATATACTCCAGCGCATACACGTCGTTTAAAAGGTATTTGACGAACCTTTTCATTTTGTCCTGGTCTTCGAGTATTGAAACTTGTTGTTCTCCCATTTCGCCTGTTCAGTTTATAAAGACATTTTTAAAACTGTAAAAAAAACTATGTAAAGCATAATTTTACCTTTATCTTTCTAAATAAAAAATAAAGCTTGATGCACTATCAAATTATTGTACTTCCATTAAGGATATAAAACACACAAATATTATTAGGTGTTTAGTT
>CAYTNI010000581.1:0-1939 GCA_964439115.1 uncultured Saprospiraceae bacterium | reverse complement strand
TCAATAAACATGCCACCGACGGAATAAATAAGCGAATAATCAACTCGCCAGTAGTGACCTTTTTACCAATCCACAACATAGTTGTCGTCACATCCCCAATTGGTGACCACGCACCGCCTGCATTGGCTGAAATCACAATGAAAGGAATAAACCAAAGGCGTTCCTGCCGGTCAGGAATAATTTTCCGGAGCAGAGATACAAAAACGATGGTACACGTCAGGTTATCCAGTACTGCCGATAGGAAGAAAGCCAGGATGGACAAAACCCAAAGCAGGCGGGTTTTATTTCTGGTCTTAATAGAATCAGTAATTACAGCAAATCCCTTGTGAAGATCTACCAGCTCCACGATAGTCATGGCGCCGAGCAGGAAAATCAAAATTTCTGCCGTTTTGCCCAGGTGGTGTAATAATCCATCTTCAAGCGTTGTTATTTCCTGGTGATGCCCCACCACTTCCAGGCCGCCCAGGGAAATCAAAGCCCAAATCAGACCGCCCATCAATAATGCAGGTATGGACTTATCCAGTTTGAGATTATGCTCAAAAACGATAGACAGATACCCAATGACGAAACAAATAACGATTGCGGTCAACATGATTTGTTTTTTACAGTGATTCGCAAAAATAACAGTTTTAGTGAGTTTTTGATCGGCGTGTAATAAAGATTTACACAATTCTGTTTTTGAACTTTTCCGAGTACTTTTGCAGTTTATTAAAAGATTATGGTAAAAATCGGCAATGTCGCCATTGGAGAATTCCCGTTGTTATTGGCACCTATGGAGGATGTGAGTGATCCTCCTTTTCGCAAACTTTGCAAGCATTATGGTGCTGATATGATGTACACCGAGTTCATCAGTGCTGATGGATTGGTTTATGAGTCAGATAAAAGTTTTCAAAAGCTGGAGATTTTTGACTTCGAACGACCCATTGGGATACAGTATTTCGGCGGGCAGCTTGACCACATGATTAAGGCTGCCCACATCGTGGAGGCGGCCAATCCGGATGTAATTGACATTAATTACGGATGCCCGGTGGCCAAGGTAGCCTGTAAAATGGCAGGCGCTGGACTTTTGCAGGATATTCCCAAAATGATTGCCCTTACGGCAGCAGTAGTTAAAAGCACCCACAAACCGGTTACGGTAAAAACCAGGCTTGGATGGGATGAAAAGAGCATCAATATCGTTGATGTAGCTGAAAGACTCCAGGATGTTGGTATTCAAGCCCTTACGATCCATGCCAGAACCAGAAAACAAATGTATAAGGGCATGGCAGACTGGTCATGGATTGCTAAAGTGAAAGACAACCCGAGAATGCACATACCCATTTTTGGCAATGGCGACGTGGACTCCCCGGAACGGGCACTGGAATATCGCAACCGCTACGGCGTAGATGGTATCATGATTGGTCGTGCCGCCATCGGCGCTCCCTGGATTTTTGGAAGGATTAAGCATTTTTTTCAAACCGGTGAAATACTTCCTGAACCCATATTATCAGAAAAAATTGACGCAGTGGCCCAGCACCTTCGCGACAGTATTGCCTGGAAAGGAGAAAAACTCGGCATACTCGAAATGAGGCGCCATTACGGACCTTATTTTCAGGGGCTACCAGGTATCAAGGTATTTCGAACCCGACTGGTTTCTCTTGGATCAGCTACAGAATTATTCGAGGTGCTGGAAGAGATTCGTTATCACTACACCGAATTAGAACCCGCCTGCTGAAATTCATATTTATACGGCTTTTATTCACCGCATAAGGACCAATAGCGACAATCCTTTTTGTTACATGGTTTTCCAAATTCAATCCTACGAACGAAAGATTTTCCAATTGATCAGCGAAGCTGCAGAAACCCTCGACTTTCCTGTGTATGTGGTGGGTGGATATGTGCGCGACCGACTGCTGGCCCGTACTTCCAAAGATATGGATATAGTCTGCGTGGGTGATGG
>CAYTNI010000580.1:0-1940 GCA_964439115.1 uncultured Saprospiraceae bacterium | reverse complement strand
AATATTCTACCATTAAATAGGGATCTGAGGTATTCACGCTACAAATCAAAGGTGAATTGGTTCTATCTTTTTGGCAATAGCAAACAGGCGCATAAAACCCTGTGCGAGAAACTCGGTCGTGAAATTGCCGGGTACTTCGATAACGTTGAAGATAGGGAATTTCAGCCACACAGTAAATTTATTTTCAAATCCGTCACATTTGAACAGACCGATGATCTGGAGTATTCAATAGAAAATATCGTAAAGAAGGTTCTTGCTAAGTTTTTTATTACCTTGGATGCCGGCCAGCGCTTGAGTCAGCAGACTGTAAAAGCTTTATTAAAAAGCCATGCGCTTGCTGGTTTCAACTCCAATGATTACGTGTGTGTACTCATTACATTAGATGAACACAATTGGCATGAACAATATACGCCCGAATCAGTTCGGGCATTTATTTCCTCTTTCCTACAGGTTGAATTACCCACCAAAGCACCTAATTTTTTCTTTTTCTTCGGCATCGAGTATGCCAAGCTCGAAAGCACAATACGCGGGCAAGTAGAATACGCAATCGAGAACCGCCAACTAGGTGGCGAAGTCTTACCTGAACTCACCCCAGTTTCCGTCTCCGATATCCAAAAATGGTTTAACCGTTACAAAAAAGCCATGATGGCTCCCGATATGGATACTTATGAGAAGACCCAAAAGGAGTTCGGCAACAAAGATTATTTTGATATGAAAGATGTCGTCTCTAAACTCAAGGAAATTATTAATGAGCATAACAAAGAAGCAGCCATCCATTCCCATCACTCAAAAAGTAAATGATACCAATGAGCCAATCCGTTAAATATATCGCCAGCGAGGCACAACAATATGCCCTCGAAGCCGCCATCGCCATGGAACAGCCCCTGCTCCTCACCGGAGAACCCGGCACCGGCAAAACTGAAATGGCCGAATGGGCCCTCCAGCACCTCCGGGAAAAACATCCGGGCACCTACTTCCCCAAGGTGCTGCGGTTCAACACCAAAACCGTCTCCAAGGCATCCGACCTGTTCTACACCTACGATGCCCTCTCCCACTTCCAGGCCGCCAACCTCCGCGGAGAACGCGCTGTACCTACCGAAAACTTCATCACCCTGAACGCCTTCGGCAAAGCCATCGCCTACTCCAACCCCAACCGGATGGATTTTAAAGAAAAATTCGGCCTCGAAATGCAGCCCACACCCCTGAACTCCGTGGTGCTGATTGACGAGGTGGACAAAGCTCCCCGCGACTTCACCAACGACCTGCTCGATGAAATCCGCTACTACCGCTTCGCCATCCGCGAACTTCCCGATTTCAAGGCAAAAAAGGCCGAAAACACCAATATCGTGGTTATCCTCACCTCCAACTCCGAGAAAAACCTGCCAGATGCCTTCCTGCGCCGTTGCGCTTTCTTCCATATCGAATTTCCCAAAGGCCAACAGCTCCGCAATATCGTGGAACTGCACCTCGGCGAAACCCCGCCCGAAGCCGAAGCATCCTACGATTTGCTCCTCGATTTCTTCGAAAATGCCCGCCAAAAAAGCGTGCGCAAAGCCCCCGCTACCGCCGAACTCATCACCTGGCTGCGCATCCTCGAAATGAAAGGCTTTCATACCGAAAAAGACCCCGGCCGTCGCCGCGAACTGCTCGAACGCAACCTCTCCTTTCTCGTCAAAACCAAGGACGACCTTGATGCCGTGAAGGAGCTGCTCCAAAATATAACCGTCGCCTGATTTTGCCGATGAACCCGCAGACGCCCTATATCGCGCTCCCCTTAGAGCGTTTTCTGGCACAGCTAAAAGCTGCGGGTTTCTCTATAGATACCGGCCGAAAGCTTCGGCTGATGCGCCTGCTGAACGAAAAAGGTGCCAATCATATCGGCCAACTACGCGAACTAAAATACACCCTCGCCCCTTTCATCGCCACTTCAGCCACCGAAC
>CAYTNI010000579.1:0-1950 GCA_964439115.1 uncultured Saprospiraceae bacterium | reverse complement strand
CCCTTTGTGCCCTTTGTGGTTAAGTCGAAGGGCGGTGATTTTTTCGACTGCTATAGGCTCTTCGCCCAGCCGGGACAAATAATGATTCTTATTTTTTTCTGTCAGTCCGTACCACTAAAACAACACCCATTTAAATTCCACTTGATGGGTAATCCACCCTACAGGATATTTTCATAAAATTTGAACAATGCACGCCAGTAGTGGGTTATTGAATCCAAATTTTCGCTTCTTGGTTCACCCCCGAGATGTTGTCAAATTAGTGCTGGTGAAGTAAATAATTTCGCAAAAAGGCATCCATTAATGGGTAAGGATGTCGGCTTTGCAACAGAAAGTCATCAAATGTCCTCTTACATGAATGCGTTCATCGCTTTAAAAACCAATCTTTTTATTGGGCTTTTGCTATTCGGCAGCCCGTTGCTTTGGTCACAATCCCTGATATCCCGCACCGGCCATGTGCGCGTACAGTCCACCACCAAACACGTGGACGTGGTGGCCAACAACTACCAGGTAGCCGGCAGACTGGACCTGACCAACCAAAAGCTGGAGTTCAGCGCCCTCATCCGCTCCTTCGAGTTTGACCTCGGCATGGCCAATCAGATCTTCAACAGCAAGAAATTCAACCTTACAGATTATCCGAAGGCCGACTTCAAAGGCACCTTCACGCCCATCGGCATGGTTGACCTGACTAAGCCCGGCACCTACAAGGCCAAAATATCCGGCACCCTGGTCATTGGGGATTTCGACCGTCTCACCGAAACTATCGGCGACCTCATCGTGGACTCTTCCGGCAACATCACCGGCTCAGCCGATTTCGTCATGGCGCTGCATCCCGACAACGTCCAGAAAATCAGTAACCTGATGAAAAAATACATCCCGGAGGTGCTGAATGTCAACACTACTACCTTAGGCGTAAGTGGCCAGATTAAGGTGAGAGCCAAAATCCCCTACACACGCGCCTGAACCAAATAAGCCTTCCTGTTCATTATCAACTGCACTAGATGAAAAAGTGGATTATTCTTGGCATATTATTACTTTTAGTGGCTTTTGGCATCCGCTTCTTTCTCACCGGCAAGCTCTGGTGGGGTATGGGCCGGCCTGAATTCCGATACAATGCTTCCGAGCTATATGAGTTTTACCAGGCCGATGAAGCGGCAGGAAATCAAAAGCTCATTGGCAAAATCATAGAGGTAGAAGGCACCATAGCGGAAGTGTCCACTGACGAAAATGGCTCTTCAGTGGTCATGCTGCGTGATTCGGGTGCCTTTGGAGGCGTCATGTGCACCATGGATGGCCGGGTGGAGGGCCTAGAAATCGGAAATACCGTCATCATAAGGGGGATGTGTACAGGCTTTTTATTTGATGTGGTGATGAATAAATGCATGGTACATTCGTCCTCGTAGCAGTATTCATCGTGGTGCCAGTTTCAGATTCCCCCACCGGTAAATGGATATATCGCATAGCGCGGTGTATCCATTTTTTTTGGAAGGGGAGCCCAGGTTATCGCCCGCTCCGCCTAAAAATGCCCAAAAATGCTGAACTTTACCTCTCAGCTTTACCAAAATTGGCCATAATTACATAGTAATACGTATGAAAAATATCTTTACCGCGAAAAATCAACGTGTTATTCTGGGAGTCCTCACAGGGCTAACCCTCGCCGGCACCCTGCTGATTATGCTTCAGAATTATTCGCCAATCCCCTGGTACGACGAATGGATGGGATCCGTATTTTTCATGACCCAAATTTCGGCAGGCAATTATACCGCCTTTTTCCAACCGCACAACGAACATTTAATCGTGTTCCACAAAATCGTGCTGTGGTTCGACTATTGGATCAACGGCCGCTTTTCCAACCTGGAAATTTATGTAAGCTATGCCCTGATAGCCCTGATAGCCTTCCTGTTTATTAGGTTTTTTCAAAAAAATGCCCTCCGGGAATCCCCTTCGGAAAAG
>CAYTNI010000578.1:0-1953 GCA_964439115.1 uncultured Saprospiraceae bacterium | reverse complement strand
AAGGCCTCAAACAACTTATCGTTGACCTCGACATTACCTGCCCCGAAAGCGGTTCCCGCAACTGGACAGAAGTGCGCCAGTTCAATCTTATGTTCTCTACCCAACTCGGCAGTATCGCCGGCGAGGAGTCGAAGTTGTACCTCCGACCCGAAACGGCCCAGGGGATTTTTGTCAATTTCCTGAATGTCCAAAAAACTACCCGACAAAAGGTTCCCTTTGGTATCGCCCAAATCGGAAAGGCATTCCGCAATGAAATCGTTGCCCGCCAGTTTATTTTCCGCATGCGGGAATTCGAACAAATGGAAATGCAGTTTTTTGTCAAACCCGGCGAAGAGATGCAATGGTATGCGTTTTGGAAAAATTTCAGGATGCAATGGCACCGCGCACTGGGTACGCCCGAAGATAAATTGCGCTTCCACGATCACGACAATCTCGCTCATTACGCCAATGCCGCAGTGGATATTCAATTCGATTTCCCCTTTGGATTCAAGGAACTAGAAGGCATTCACTCCCGCACCGATTTTGACCTGAAAAGCCATGAAGCCCTTTCAGGCAAAAAAATGCAGTATTTCGACCCCGAAGAAGAGAAAAGCTATATTCCTTATGTTGTCGAAACTTCCATCGGCTGCGACCGTATGTTTTTGGCGACCTTGAGCCAGGCCCTGCAAGAAGAAATTGTTCCGGATGCCGATGGCAAGGATTCTACCCGAACCGTACTCAAGCTGCACCCCGCCATCGCCCCCGTCAAATGCGCTATCCTTCCCTTGTTGAAAAACAAAGAGGAGCTCACGCAAAAGGCCCGCGCCGTGTTCGATCAGCTCAAATTTGCTTTCCAATGCCAGTACGACGAAAAGGATGCCATCGGCAGACGCTACAGACGTCAGGATGCCATCGGAACCCCCTATTGTGTCACGATAGATTTTGATACCCTGACCGACGATACCGTTACCATCAGAGACCGGGATACGCTTGTACAAGAGCGGGTACCCATCAGCGCACTCGAAGGGATCATCCGCGAAAAAGTGGATATGAATGCGCTGCTGAAATCTATTCAGCTGGCTTGATCAACATAACATTCCGGAGCTTTTAAAAAGCTCCGGAATAACTTATTGCGCTTACGAAAGCAACTTTTTGGTATCCTTCTTGGTAGGATACACCCGCACAAAACGGTTTTCTAATTGTTCCAATACCAAACTCCACATTGCCTCAAACGGGATGATCTCTATTTCATGCGATTGATTCGCCACGTCTAAAGGAACTTCCTTCAAACGCTTCAACAACTTCCTCGTTTTTCGCTCAACACCTGTCCGGTGAAAACTATTGGCGGGAATCTGCAGCAACATCTTAATAAAACAATTACTGCGGAAGGTATCGTCCTGTCGCAAGTATCGCGAACAATACTTCTTGATGGACTCAATCCGGTCAATAGCCTCGTTGTACTTTTTCTGCTGAATCATCAATACAATCTGGATCACCAACACCGGAATGTTCATGCCGCGTTTGTCCTTGGAAAAAATAGGTACCTCGTTGAGAAAACGCCCCAGCCGGAAATGCGTAAAATGCGCATCCCCCTCCTTTGGTCGGATTTTGCCAATCTCAATCAAATAATGCACATAAGCCTCGAAAATTTTCCACATTTCGGTAATGTGCGAAGCCATGGTCCTGAACTTGGGGTGCTCAATGGTCTCCATGAAAATCCGATAGGCCTCCTGGTATTGAGCCGTATGCAAAGACAGCAGCATGTACAACTCGCGGTACTTAAACCAATTGTAAGTACCTTCTTCCAGATAAGACAAACACTTCTCCGAGTCTTCTTTGCCCGCCTCGTATTTTTTCAACTGAATGTGACAAACCATCAGCTGATAATAATATATCTGTAAGGGTATCTTGGCCGCATAAGGCTTTTCCTGGAAAAATGCGATGGACTTTTTGCATACCCCAATGGCACTTTCA
>CAYTNI010000577.1:0-1962 GCA_964439115.1 uncultured Saprospiraceae bacterium | reverse complement strand
GGTGAAAATGGAAACACCTTAACCGTAGAAAGTCAATTGGTAGGTGCATACAATTATCCAAATGTGGCCACAGCCATTGCCGTAGGTCTGTATTTCAAAGTGCCGGGAATAAAAATTAAAGCTTCGATTGAGGCCTATATGCCTACCATGATGCGATCCCAATTGCTCCACAAAGGAGGAAATACTTTTATCTTAGATGCCTACAATGCCAATCCTTCAAGCATGCAGGAGGCCATCCTCAATCTAAAAACTATGGAGACCCCGCGGAAAATAGCCATTCTTGGGGATATGCTGGAGTTGGGAGAGTTTGCCGCTCAGGAGCATGAACACATTGCCCGGCTTGCATTGGCACAAAATTTCGAACTGACGGTATTTGTAGGCCCCTTGTTTTCTCAGGCCAACCTAACAGATCCAGCAGTATCATTTCCTGACGTAGAAGCGCTCAGCCAATGGTTTAAGAAACAACAACTATCTAATGCATTTATTTTGCTCAAAGGCTCCAGAGGGATGCGGATGGAAAAGTTACTGGATGACCTTTGAGATGATGATCCTCCACTAATCTGAAAATCTGCTCAAAGCATGGATTAAGCGGTCAGGAAGCTCGTTTCGACAAGCAGACTGGTAGTCTTGATAGGTGCAGGGAATAAGTCGATGGCGCTGTTTTTCTAAGCCTGTATCGAGTGAGATTTGCATCCACCACCTTCCACTTCGGGTACTTTTCCAAAAAACCAAGGGGTGTTCAAAGTCATGGATATCCACCACATACTCTATCAAACCATCTGTAGATACCGGGAAATCGCCTTTACGGTGATAAAAACCTTCCATGGCATACCATACCATCTGCGCTAATACCTGGGCGGTAATTTCAGCTCCGGCCAAAGCCTGCTGAAAGCCAAAAACTCCGAGAGATTTGAGTTTATCACTCATTCCGGCATAGCGGCAAATCTGGCAGGCCTCTTCCACGGAAAAGCCACTTGGCGATGGGTTGAACTGAGCTGGTGCATCCGAGTTTCGAATGGCCGCAATATGAAAGGCCAGGAGATCGGCATCCCTGATGATGGGCTCCATACTGGAAAAGTCAGCCCTTGCGGCTCCAAGACGGAACATATCAAAGTGGCGCTCCTCAAGGAAGGTGAACCCCGAGGGAAGAATCTGATGCGCCTGTCCCCCAATCAACGCAAAATGAAAAAGCCGGGAACTGCGGGATAGCAAAATTTCGTTGAGAAAAAAATCCTTGTTTTCCGGATCAGACTCCAGCAATCGAAGGCGCTCATCCACTGTAACGAAGTTAATCCACGGCTTAAAGCTAAGGAATGCCTTGTATTGAGCCAACGCTTGTGTATCGCTGTGACCAATCAGAATAGGGAAAATGCGGCTTTCGAGCAGTTCGCGGATGGGCGCCACCAGGAAGTCAGGATCTGATCGGCGCATATTGCCGAGATCGACAACACGCAATCCCTTAAAGGGGAATGACATGGAATAGAGGTGCGCTCTGACGGCATCCGCTTCAGTTTCGCTTACTCCTATAAGGGCAATTTGAATGTCATGAAGGTTCTCCTGACCTTGTTGAAAAAATGATATGGAATTGCCAATGACTTCAGCATTTGAATTGAATTTACCCTGAAAAAGAATAGGGTCAACAGGTTTAATCCAATAATCCAGCATGGCATTTTTATTTGGCGAAAATACAGATAATTGTTCGGTTGCGGAAAATAAACCCAGTAGAGGAAAACACACCATGGAAGTTCTCTAATTTTGCGCCACCGAATAACCAAAAAACCAATCAACATGCTCGAATTACTTGAAACATATAAAAACAGGCGCCCAGAAATCATTTTCGAATGGTCGGATGCGGAAACTGGAGCTGAGGGCTGGATAGTTATCAATTCACTTCGTAACGGAGCTGCCGGAGGAGGTACAAGGATGCGTGCCGGGCTAAGCAAGGAAGAGGTAATTTCTCTG
>CAYTNI010000576.1:0-1963 GCA_964439115.1 uncultured Saprospiraceae bacterium | reverse complement strand
GTTGGCTCATCAAATTAAGAAATGGAAATTTGATAGTCTTTGCTTGTCTTTAAGATGCCATAATCTCAACCGGCATAAGGTTATTTTCCTCCTCCTCGGTATAAAGCCGTGATTTTATCACAAAGCGAAGTCCGAGAGGAATCTCCAGAGAAAAACTGGCACCCCTACCTTTTGTGACATCCAGTTCGAGCTGGGTGTGTTTCCAATATTCAAATTGGAAAGCCGACATGAAGAAGCCACAGCCAGCCACCTCGCCAAGTTTTACGTCCTGGTCTCCAAGGAGGAACTCACCATCAGGGTAGCACATGGGGGAGGAACCGTCACAACAACCCCCGCTCTGATGAAACATCAAAGGCCCATGGGTTTGCCGGAGTTGTTCAATGACCTTTGTGGCAGCTTCTGATACAATTACTCGTGGCACCATGACTTAGAAGAAACCAAGTGGGTTTTTGCTATAGGATATCAACATATTTTTCGTGTTGCGGTAGTGGTTCAACATCATTTTGTGTGTCTCGCGGCCAATACCGGATTTTTTGTAACCCCCGAAAGGTGCATGTGCAGGATAACTGTGGTAGCAGTTAACCCAAACACGGCCGGCCTGAATCTTACGGGACATCTGAAAGGCCTGGTGCATGTCACGGGTCCAAACCCCCGCTCCAAGTCCGTAGAGCGTATCATTGGCAATCTCCAGAGCTTCCGCTTCATCTTTGAAGGTGGTTACACAAACCACGGGGCCGAAGATTTCTTCCTGAAATACCCTCATTTTATTGTTGCCCTTCAGAATGGTAGGTTCGACATAATAACCTCCCGACAATCCTTCGTTGAAGGCCGCATTGCCCCCGCAGAGTACTTCGGCGCCTTCTTCCTTGCCGATTTTGATGTAGTTGAGGATTTTTTCGTATTGGTCATTAGATGCCTGTGCGCCCATCATGGTTTCCGGGTCGAGGGGGTGCCCCATTTTAATTTTTTTGGTGCGTTCGATGACGCGCTCCATGAAAGCATCAAAAATCTGCTCTTCAACCAACAAGCGCGATGGGCATGTACATACTTCACCCTGGTTGAGTGCAAACATGACTGCGCCTTCAAGGCACTTGTCAAAGAAGTCGTCATCCGCATCCATGACACTCTTGAAGAAAATGTTTGGCGACTTACCGCCAAGCTCCAAAGTTACAGGTATGATGTTTTGGGATGCGTATTGCATGATGAGGCGACCTGTAGTGGTTTCTCCGGTAAAGGCAACTTTGGCAATGCGCGGGCTTGAAGCAAGCGGTTTTCCGGCTTCGATGCCGAACCCGTTTACTACATTCAATACCCCCGCCGGAAGCACATCCTGAATCAACTCCATCAGTGCAAGGATTCCTACAGGAGTTTGTTCGGCGGGTTTTATGACTACGCAGTTACCTGCTGCCAATGCCGGTGCCAGTCTCCATGCAGCCATGAGTAATGGGAAATTCCAGGGAATAATCTGGGCAACCACGCCCAGCGGCTCCGGAAGATTAATGGAAACCGTATTAGAATCCAATTCTGCTACAGAACCTTCTTCAGCCCGAATAACACCTGCAAAATATCGGAAATGATCCACGGCGAGCGGGAGATCAGCAGCTCTGGTTTCCCGAATAGGCTTGCCATTATCCCAGGTTTCAATGCGTGCCAGCAACTCGAGGTTTTTCTCCATGATATCTGCGATGCGCAGCAACAGATTGCTCCGCTCCGTAGCCGACGTATTATTCCAGTGAGGCGCTACAGCATGTGCCGCATCTAACGCCAGGTCAACATCCTCAGATGTAGATCGGGCTACTCGGGTGAATACCTGTCCATCCACTGGAGAGATATTCTCAAAATACTCCCCGCGCACGGGAGCAACCCACTTACCTCCGATAAAATTGTCGTAGTATTCTTTGAATTGCGGCGCTGCCAAAGCAGCCGATGAGGAAGACAATACTTCTGCCATGATAAAATGTTT
>CAYTNI010000575.1:0-1971 GCA_964439115.1 uncultured Saprospiraceae bacterium | reverse complement strand
GCAGATTGGATATATTGATCAACAATGCCGGTGGCCAATTTCCTTCTCCTGCAGAGGATATTTCCGAAAAGGGCTGGCTGGCCGTCATCAACAACAACCTGAACGGCACCTGGAATGCCACCCAGGCGATGGCGCGGAACTTCTTCATTCCGCAAACATCGGGTTGTATCGTGAATGTTATCGTCAACCATTACCGCGGAGTGCCGGGGATGTCACACACGGGTGCTGCCCGTGCCGGGGTGGACAATCTCACCAAATCCCTTGCGGTGGAATGGAGTAAGTACCATATTCGGGTTAATGCACTGGCGCCCGGCATCATCCAGAGTAGTGGGCTGGCGCATTATCCTCCGCAACTCTTGCAGGGTATTGCGGATAAAATCCCCATGAAGCGACTGGGCAGCGTGGAGGAGACGACCTGGCCGATTTTGTTTTTAGCATCCCCTATGGCCTCCTACATTACCGGGGAGACCTTGTATGTGGATGGAGGAAGCAAATTGTGGGGAGACTTTTTTCCTTTGTAAGTAGGTTTAGACTGATAATCCAATAGTTATTTTTTTTTCACCACCTCAGTGGGGACATTGAAAATAAAGAAATTTCGGATAACCCGGCGTGTAATATAGTATCTTTTTCAGGTGTATCTCCTGGCGATTTTTCGAAAGATGGCATTGCTCCAAAATGGTGGGCTTTACTTCCTCTGTCAAGAAGGACGGCCATTATTTCTGGTAAAATCAGCTTTTCCGTATGATTATCATCTTAGAAAAGTTATATTCACCCAGGCTAATCTCCAAGAAATACAATCCTGCGGGCAAATCCTGAAGCATAATCATGGCATCCCGGTAAAATTCTCCTGACTGACAAAATATGCCTGAGCTGTGCCACAACCTGTAACGGGTTCTTTCTAAAGAACGCTCCTTCCAGCGGAGGAACAGCCTGTCTGTTGCCGGGTTGGGGAAAATTTCGAGCATGCTGGAAAGGGCATCATTCGTTACAGCAGAGGCTAGTAAATTCAGTGTTGCAGAAGTTGAAGCAGCGCATAGTGGTTGTTGGGCATTCAGAGTGACCGAATAAACTCCGGGAATAGCATACTGATGAACGGGGGATTCCTGTTGGCTGGTTTGGCCATCACCGAAAAGCCAGGTGTAGGAGGTAGCGTTTTGAGAAGTATTTTCAAATTGTACCGTTAGACCCTGAATTTCGTAAGTGAAGGATGGTTCCGGGAAGGGAGTAACCACCACGGCATTATTGGAAACGACTACCGAAGTATCTCCATTGGTGAAAACGGAAAGGGTAACGGCATATACTCCCGGATTTGGATAGATTACGGTGGGATTGTCCGAGGTGGAAGTTTCAGGGATGCCCCCCGGGAAATTCCAGCGAATCTGTTGAAAATCTCCGGTGGATTGATTTTGGAATTGCACGGGCAAGGGAGCACATCCGGTGGAAATGGATTGCGAAAATGCCGCCTGAGGAATCTGGCCAAACTGAATCGGGAGCGTCAGGGTGTCTGATCCACAACTGTTTATTGCTACAAGCCTGACCTGATAAATGCCGGGTCCGGGAAAGGTATGTATCGGATTTTGTAGCGCACTGACATTCCCATCCCCGAAATTCCATTGAAAGGTGCTTGCCCGTAGGGATTGGTTGGTGAATTGAACCTGAAAACCATTGGAATTAAAAGTAAATTCAGCCTCGGGTAGGGGAGGATTAGGTATATTGCTTTCAGGTAAGTCTTCCGGTTGATGCTGAATTATGCCCTGGGCGCCCGGTTGAGCGCCATTGGTGCCGTCGGGGCAGGCGGCAGACTGCAAGCTTCGTCCCGGTAAGCCGCCTCCAACAGCCGTGGAGGGGAGCATGAATGCGGTTGGAATAACAATCCGTCCACCGGCACCGCCTCCACCAGGCCCCATGCATCTCGGACCATTGGCGTTGAAGGCATCTCCACCACTACCACCTTTTGCTTCTATATTTGTT
>CAYTNI010000574.1:0-1972 GCA_964439115.1 uncultured Saprospiraceae bacterium | reverse complement strand
GATGACTTTCAGGATTTTGCTTTCTTTGCATGGTGAATCATTTATTTAATTGGGGGTTGATTTTTCTTTTCGGGGTGTTGGTCTCGGTTGTTCCTTTACAAGGGCAGAAGTCAGCCTATAAACACTATTATAAAGGGGCGCTCTGCTATCTGGAATCACAGATGGAGGCCGCAGAGGCGCATTTTAAAAAGGCCGTCTCTCAGGTACCCGACAATTTTTACTTTGTTACGGCTTATGGCATGACCCTGCACCGCACCGGGCATTATGCCGAGGGTAAAGCCATGCTGCAGCGCGCCGGCCGTTGTCTGCAAACCACCCATCCGGATTACCGGAAGCAACTCGCTTCCTGGAATTTTTTTACCGGCATCGCCCATCTTTACAGCGGACAGGCGGGTATGGCTGTCAACCCCATCCGCAGAGCCATCGCGCTGACCGAGCCCGAAGGCAATGGTTATAATCTAAGTATTTATTACAATGCCCTTGGGTATGCCTATCTGCTCAACCAGGGGAAGGGGGCGCATCGCAAGGCCGGCCTTCAGCCGCACTATCACGTACACCGGCGGGATATGGAGCGCTCGGCCCGGTGCTTTGAACAGTCATTGACTTACCACCCCCAAAACGCCTATGCCTGGAGCAACTACAAAATCCTGGCCGATACCCTTGACCTTCCTGCAGCACACCTCGAAAAACCTGCCGACACCACCTCAGCCCCACCACAGACGGAGCCGGTGTTCAGCACTCTTCCAGACAAGATTGACAAGGCATTTGCCCTCAGCAACTACCGCGAGGTGCTCTTTTTGGTAGATATTTCAGGCTCCATGGTCATGGAAAAGGTAGTTTGCCTCAATCAGGAGCGCTTCGATGTCATGAAGGAAATGGCCATTTACATCGCTGACCGCATTGCGGACACTACCCGGCTCGGATTGGCCACCATCGGCGGCGACTGCCCGAGACCACCGCTGCAATGGCTCCCCACCGGCTCCCTGTCCAAAGCTGAGCTGAAGGAAAAACTCGGCTTTCTTTATCCGGATGGCACCACGCCACTGCTCAACGTACTCGTGGAGACGCCCACCCTGTTCAGCCAGGCTGATTCCATCCCCAAAGCCATTTTTCTGATCAGCGATGGCGAAAACGTATGTCGAATAGGGGATCTGGATATTTGCAGGTGGGCAGAAGGCCTTGCCCGGCAAAAAATCACGGTACACGTCCTTACCTTTCTTGAGCGCGGCATGGACAACACCGGCGCTTTCGCAGAATACACCTGCCTGGCCGAAAATACAGGCGGCAAGGTGGCTTACATTGACAATTACCGCTGTTCCACCGAGCTTTTTGATTTCAATCTGCTGGAAACATGTCATCTGCACATTCCAAAACTGGAACGGTCTAATTGCTTTCCGCCTACCGTCAAGGCTATTTGGTCTATCTTCCCGGAGCGCTGATTCAGGCCTTTTTCCAGCTTGCCCCGAAGCGATTTACCAGAATATCGTCGTAGTAATCCGCTTTTTCGCAGAGCTTTTGCAACAACAGGACGCCTGTTTCCACGTTCAGATAGCGGTCGTAAATGAGCAGGGAGAGCACAATTTCATGCCCCCTAACACTGAGCGTCAGTCCTTCGAGAAGGTAATTCTGTTGAAGCAGAAATTCGTAAAGGGCATTGATATTCCCGGAAGGGAGCAGACAAAGCAGCGCCTCTCCGATGATCAGGCCGTTTTTTTCAAAATAAGATATTTCAATCACGGCACTGCCCTGGAGTATTTCCCAGGAATCCGGGCCTCTTCGGGCTATACGCACATCGTGGCCGCACCGCTGAATCATGGTTTCAATAGTGTATGCCATGCCAATGGGCTCGTATTCCTCCGCGCGGGAGGGAAGGGTGACTTCTGCTCCGCAATGCGGACAATACCTACCTTCTATTTTACTTTCAAATACCACATTAGAACAGGAAGGACACCTTGCGGCAACCTCGCCTCCC
>CAYTNI010000573.1:0-1994 GCA_964439115.1 uncultured Saprospiraceae bacterium | reverse complement strand
AGAGAAGAAGTATCCCTGGAGTAGTTCCTTGCCTTCATTCGCTTGTAGATGTCCTGAAACATTTTCAGCCTTTCAACTTCTACATCTCTTCCACGAGCTACCAGGACAATTTGCTCAGGACGGAAAGTTTTCATGGCATACTCCAATAATCGCTCACAATGCGTTTGAAGCGATGGGGTAATCTGTACCACCTGAGGATTATTTTCGACCACGTATTCGCCGGCGAAATTAGGGGATACCAAAACTGCTCCAGTCTTTTTCGCGGTTTCGGCGGCAATCCGGACATTCTCTCTGCGATAGGGGCCAATAATCAAATGTGCGTTCCGAAAGTCGGCATTTCTTTGTGCGAGCTCTGTCATACCCGCTTCACTGGCACGGGTATCCAGCACAGAGACCTTCAGGGAGGCACCTTCTGACTTCAACTCTTCAAGGGCGATACGTGCTCCCGCATAAAAATTTAGTGCCCAGGCTGAATTAACCGGAATTTGCCCTTGAACCGAATAGCGATCAGTCTGGAAAGGTAAGGCAAAAACTACATTGTACGTCGGCAATAAAGTGCCCCCCGTGCCAGGGTCAATCTTGCCGGGGATTGCATCCTGCCGAGGTTGGTACCCGATATCGGAATCTCTGATGGGGATACTAATTTTAGGGTCTGCATCCTTCCAGCGCACAGTATCCATCTTCTCTGAAGGAGCAGTTTTCACTACGATGTAGGTTCCTGATTCAGGATCAAACACCTTTCTGCCCTGGATGGGGTCGAGTTCATCCTTATCCTGTCGGGTTTCCTTTTCGGTCTCGACCTTAGTCAGCAGGTTGCAGCCTGAAAGGATGGTGATGCTTATCCCTACAAGCGCCAACAAGAGGCTATTCCCACTCAATGGTAGCGGGCGGCTTGGTGCTGATATCATACACGACGCGATTTATGCCTTTGACATGATTAATAATTTCACTGGAAACAACTGCCAAGAAATCGTGGGGCAGGCGGCTCCATTCTGCGGTCATTCCATCATTGGAATTCACTGCTCTCAGGGCAACTGCCTGTTCGTATGTGCGCTCATCGCCCATGACCCCAACGGAGTGAATCGGCAGGAGGACTACACCGGCCTGCCACACCTGATCATAATAACCATGTGCTTTCAGAAGATGGGTAAATACCGCATCGGCTTCCTGCAAAAGCGCGACCTTTTCAGGGGTTACCTCGCCGAGAATCCGAATACCCAACCCAGGCCCGGGGAAGGGGTGTCTGGACAAAATTTCCTTGGGGATATCCAGTTCTACGCCGACATGGCGAACCTCATCCTTGAACAACATGCGCAGAGGCTCTACAATTTTCAGGTGCAGCTTCTCCGGGAGGCCACCCACATTGTGGTGGGATTTGATGGTCACTGAAGGACCATGTACCGAGACTGATTCGATAACGTCAGGGTATATGGTGCCCTGTCCGAGCCATTGCACTTTTTCAATTTTCCTGGCTTCAGCTTCAAAAACTTCGATGAAGGCGCGGCCAATCGCTTTGCGCTTGGCTTCCGGGTTGTCGAGCCCCTTCAGCGCATCCCAAAAATGCTGACGCGCATCAATACCCACCACGCGAAGCCCCATGGAGCGATAAGATTCCAGCACTTCCTCAAACTCATGCTTGCGTAGCAAACCATTATCCACGAAAAAGCAAATAAGGGCGTCGCCAATCGCACGGTGCAGAAGCTCAGCCGCCACAGTAGAATCTACCCCCCCGGAGAGGCCCATCAATACATGGTCAGAACCGATCTGCTCCCGAAGGGCATGAATGGTATCATCGATAAAATGCGCCGGAGTCCATTCCCCCTTACAACCTGCAATATCGTAAAGAAAATTCCTTAGCATCTGTTTGCCGCTGAGGCTATGGGTTACTTCCGGATGGAACTGAATACAGTACACCGGCTGGGCAAAGGCGTCGTCCAGGGATTTGTAAGCGGCCACTTCGATAGAGTCTGTTCCCGCGAGAAGTTCGAACTGTG
>CAYTNI010000572.1:0-2005 GCA_964439115.1 uncultured Saprospiraceae bacterium | reverse complement strand
GTTGGTTTTCCATCGGTAATCATGAAGATTTGCTTATTGGGGTTTTTTCGCCGCCTTAGAATATCCATGGCGAGCTCCAGACCTGCAACAGTATTGGTATGGTATGGACCAACCTCCAGATAAGGGAGATCCTTAATTTCAATCTGCCAGGCATCATTGCCAAAAACTATGATATCGAGCGTATCCTTTGGATAGCGGGTCATGATCAACTCAGAAAGAGCCATCGCCACCTTTTTTGCCGGAGTGATGCGATCTTCGCCATAAAGAATCATGGAATGAGAGATGTCAATCATCAGCACTGTGCTCATTTGTGACTGATAAAAGGTTTCTTTCACTTCTAGATCTTCCATAGAAAGTCGGAAATCGTCAATTCCATGGTTCACCTGAGCATTGCGCAATGACTCGGTGACAGCAAGGTGCTCCAGAGGATCTCCGAATTCGAAGGCGCGCAGTTCCGATGTTTGCTCATCCCCGCGGCCGTAGCGCCGGGTATTGTGGTTGCCGCCCTTTGATTTTTTCAACTGACCAAATACATCTTCCAGGGCTTTTTTGCGCAATGCGAGCTCAAGTTTTGAAGAGGGAACGAAACCGGGAGCGGTTGCATCGCTGCCAGGTTGTTGGATATACCCCTTGTCGATCAAATCCTGGATGAAATCCGCCATGCCATAGGAATTATCGGTGAGCTTATATTCCTTGTCGAGCTCGGTGAGCCAGGACAAAGCCTCGCTGACATCACCTGAAGTGTGCACCAGCAATTCCTGGAAAATTTTGAAAAGCCGTTCAAAATTACTGCCCCCATTTTCCGGCACATAAGCCGAGAATTTCCATCCAATCATTATTCGTGAATTAAATTAGCATAAAAATAACCCAGATTCAAAGAAAAGGATTACTTTTATGTGGTGATTTATAAAGATATTTTTGCGAAGCGAATAATTTAGGGGAAACCCCTTCCTTTTGGCAAGTCAGGTATTCAGTAAAAATTTAAGGTTATCTGATTCCCAACTTGCATATCGGTAGCATTTCCGAACCTTTTCTTTGCTGCAAGAATTCTGCCTGCTTTGTCATTATTTACCATTGGATTATGAACATCTTTGTTACAAAATTGAATTTCAGCACCAGTGCTGAGGGCCTTCAGGCCGCATTTGAAGCTTTTGGCGAGGTTAGCTCCGCCGTAATTATTACCGATAAAATGACTGGTCGTTCCAAGGGATACGGCTTTGTCGAAATGCCCGACGACGCACTCGCTGCTTCTGCCATTCAGGCGCTTGACGGCAGTGACCTTGACGGTAGAACCATTGTGGTGCGCAAAGCTGAACCACGCGAAGATCGCGGTGACAGCAGAGGACCTCGCCATGGTGGCGGAGGTGGCTATCGCTAAGCCTTAAGCTACATTTCTGCCGGCATTGATGATGCCGAACATGGCGCGCAAGACTAATTTTCGCATGCGGTCGTCAGATTCAGAAGATTCATTCATCTTTTGAATGGCAAACTGCTGTATGACAATCAGGGGAAGTACAATGTCTTCACGAATCATTATACTCTCCTTCGAAACAGGATTGCGCGCCAGTAGTTCTTGCTCTTCAGATACCTGAAGAAGATTCATCCTGGTGCGCTGATACTCATCATATAAAAGTTGCCAAAACGCGCCGAAACGAGGATGAGCCGCCAAATGTCGGGTAAGCATAAAATTGGCCTTGCTCAAGGACTGCATTGAGTTTTCTACCAATGCCCTGAAAAAACCGGAATGATGGAATAGCGCCCTGAGTTCCCCCATTCTCCCTGCTTGCATGGTAGTTTCCATGGCATGACCAAAGCTAAAATACCCCGGTACGTTTTGCTTCATCTGCGCCCATGCTCCAACAAATGGTATCGCCCTCAAGTCCTTAAAGTCTAACCCTTTCTTATCTGAATTGCGCCGGGTAGGCCGACTGGCAATATTCGTGTCGCCGTACCATTTCAATGGTGTCATTTGCTCCAGATAGGCCACGAAATCAGGATGGTTTTT
>CAYTNI010000571.1:0-2013 GCA_964439115.1 uncultured Saprospiraceae bacterium | reverse complement strand
CATACCCGTGACCCCTATCCCCTACGGTTCTGCCCGCGAGATTCTTTCGCGCATGAGTGGCCGGGCAGTGCCCGTTTCCTGGCAGGGAGGACTGCCCTTTACCTATCGCTTAGAAGGTGGCGATGCGCTGAAAGTGCGGCTGAAAGTGGATCAAAAACTGGATTTTGTGCGGGTGGAGAATGTCGTTGGCACGCTGCGGGGCAGTGAGTTTCCGGATGAGTGGATTATTCTCGGCGGACACTTCGATGCCTGGGTGCACGGTGCCTCAGATCCCAACAGCGGTACTGCGATGCTGCTGACCCTGGCAGAGGCCCTGGGCGAAATGGCCAAACAGGGCTATCGCCCAAAAAGGAGTATCCTGATTGCGCATTGGGATGCCGAGGAGCACGGTATTATTGCTTCCTCCGAATGGGCAGAACAGTTGCGCGAAACCCTCAACGCTAAAGCAGTAGCCTATTTTAATGCCGATGGTGCCTGCTCCGGCCTGAATTTTGGAGGATCCGCCTCCCCTTCTTTGAAAGGATTGCTCCTCGATGCTACCAAAGCCGTCAAATATGGCAATTCCGATCAAAGCGTATATGAACATTGGGTTTCCCTCGGCGGAAGTCCCGAAAAAGGCCCCAATATCGGCAATCTTGGAGGGGGATCGGATCACCTGGCTTTTTATGCACACCTGGGAATCCCGAGTTTGAGCGCCGGTATGGGAGGGCCAACGCTCTACCATTCGGCCTACGATAATTTCCATTGGTACAAGACGTTTGCCGACCCGGAGTTTATCAGCGGCCCCACGGTAGCCAAGGTATTCGGCGTGATGGCGCTTCGCATGGCCAATGCACAGGTGCTTCCCCTCGACGTCAAGCGATATGGCCAGGATCTGCAACTCCACCTAAGCAATGTGGTCAAACAAATCCAGCAATACCATCCCAAATACCAACTCAAGGACCTGATCGAACTTGCTGCAGAAATCGAAGCACTGGGTCGCGACCTGGATGCCCGCCTCAACAAGAAGCTGACCTCCGGATCCCTAAGCCCGGACGCCTTACTGCGCCTCAACCAGCAACTCATCGGATTGGAGCGGTTTTTTCTGGACAAACAAGGGATGGCCTACGGCAAATGGTACCAATCGCTCTATGCTTCTTCCGATCCCTACAGCGGCTATGCCTCCTGGATGCTGCCCGGGTTTTTGTACGAAGCTTCCCTGAAATCCACTAATAACCTGCCCGATCTGGAAGTCCGCTACCGGAGGGCCATGGAAAACCTGGCAGCGGCAATTGAGAAAATGTAAATAAAATAATAATGATATGTCCAATATTCTGGAACTCGAAATAGTACTCATCGGTACAAAACCCAAAATCTGGCGACGGGTACTCGTGCAAGACGATCTCACTTTTCACGAACTGCACTATGCCATTCAGTTTGCTATGCCATGGACCGACAGCCATTTGTATCAGTTTTTTGAAGGTAAGCGAAGACGTGCTATCGGCATACCGCATGAAGATGACTTTGAAGACCTGGAAGATAGCCGCGAGCTCATCCTTGCTTCCCTGCTCAAGGCACCCAAAGATAGTATTCTTTACATGTACGATTTTGGTGATAACTGGGAACACCAGGTGACCGTTGTCAAGGTGCATGAACCTGAGCAAGGTGCAAAATACCCCTGGGTAATAGATGGAGCAATGGCCTGTCCACCCGAGGATTGCGGTGGTATATGGGGTTTTGAAGAACTTCTGGATACCCTAAAAAACAAGAAGTCTAAGGAATACAAAGAATTACTAGAATGGCTCGGTGAGGAGTTTGATCCCAAGGCCTTCGATAAAGACAGTATCAACGAAGATTTTTTCGTTGATTTCAAGGAACAAGTGGAGTTCTGGGAGGAGCATCTGGATGAATACGACGATGAAGATGAGGATGAATAATAAGCTGTTGGTTTTTTAGGTTCTTTGTGAAACTACGAAGCTGTTTTGTATCGCAAAGGTCTCAAAGGGAAGCTGCAAGGGACCCAGCAATACCTGG
>CAYTNI010000570.1:0-2027 GCA_964439115.1 uncultured Saprospiraceae bacterium | reverse complement strand
GAATTCATTGAAAAGCTATTGTATTCAGAATTTTTCCCAATGTGTAAGAGCCCGAAAATCGGTGCAAGAGAGTGAAACGCTACATAACATCCTGCCATTTCCATTGTCTTCATGTAACTCCACTGACTTCTCGCGAACTCGTGTCCGATGACTGGCACTATCTCGCTGTTGATTTGATGGTTTAATATGACCAATGGATTTACCTCATGCGTTAAGTACAAAGCCTTTCTGCTTGAGGTTTACATACACAATCCAAAACACATTGCCATGTGGTTCAAAAAAATCGCTTCCTTTTTATTGATTTTTGGCTTCTTTGCGGGCCAGGCATTTTCCCAATCCGGGGGCAACTGTATTGAAGGTGCCATGGTTACTACCCGGGGTGGTGCCACCACGCTGGATATCTGTCAGGGTGACGGCCAGCCTAACGTAGTCAGGTTTAAAACCAAGCCGGCAGCCATGCCCTTTGGTTATTTGATTACCGATACCCAAAACTTCATTTTAGGTGTCAGTAGTTCGAGTATCATTAACCTGGAGGGTTATCCCGTTGGTACGCTGAGGGTTTGGGCGTTCTCCTATCTCGGAGGCATCACCGTACAGCCGGGGCAACACATCACAGATATCCCCTTTGCCACTATATGTTCCGGCCTCTCCGCTAATTTCGTCACCGTCAACAGCATTAACCCCAACGCGGGTTCGGTGACGACCATGCAGGGTATAGTGGACACTTTTCTATGCGTCACCGGCAATACCAATAATTTACTCTCTTTCGTCAACAACGGCACCGGCAGCAGTAATTATGGATATGTAGTTACGAATGATAGCCTGGTTATTGTGGGCGTTGCCAACAATGGTCAATTCGACTTCTCTACGGTTCCGGCCGGCCTTTATCGCGTGTATGGGGTTGCTTACGGAAGCAATCTGCAGGCTCCCATCGGCGCTATTATTACCTCTACGCCGCTTTCTTCTACTTGCTTTGGGCTTTCCTCCAACTTTGTTCGTGTGCTTCGCGGCACTGCAGATGGCGGAACCGTTTCCACTGCCGATGGAAGCTCAGCACTTCGATTTTGTCGGCCGGAGGATGTGCTTCCTGTGGAGCTTGCCCATCAGTCTTCTTTTCCCATACCATATACCTACCTGCTGACGACCAATGATGACCGTCTGATTTCCATTCTTGCCGCTAACCTGTTCGATCCACAAGGCCTAACACTTGGCGACTACAGGTTGAGGGGAGTAGCTTACAGCGGAAACCTATTGGTTCAACCCGGGAACCTGCTTTTTGGAACCATACTCAGTTCAGGATGCTACGACATCTCTGATAATTTTATACCGGTTACCATAAGTGATTTGCGCAGCGGTACCATTCAAACTGCGCAGCCGGTACCTTCCGAATTCTGCACACTTGACGGTAGTCCTGACCTTGTATCTTTTACGGCTACCGGCCAAGACGGAGGCAACTACGGTTTCTTGATTATTGACGATCAGGATCAAACCGTGATGGGCTTTAGTTCGGACGGCAATATAGATTTTGATTTCTATCCGGAAGCCCGGGTACGTGTTTGGGGGGTGGTGTACACTGGCGCCCTACAGGTTCAGCCGGGCCAGAATTTGGACGCCCTCCTGGAATCGCTCCCTTGCGCTTTCCTCTCTGAAAATGCTTTAGAATTTAATTTAGTACGTCCAGAGGGGGGGAGTATCTCATTAGCTAACGGGAATCCTTCTACTTCAATATGCGTAGGAGACGGCAATTCGGATGTGATTTCATTCTCCACAACTTCTACAGCATCTAATCCATACTTGTATGTGGTGACCGATGGAAATGATAATGTACTTGCCTTTTCCAGTGCAGGCTCTTTCGATTTTGACGGCGCAGGTAACGGCTTTGTACGGGTTTATGGCATTTCCTTCAGCGGGGCCTTGTTGCTCGACATTGGCGACAGGTTGTTTTTTGCCCCAGTTTCAGAAGGATGTTATGATATCTCCAACAATTTTGCCACTATAGTCCTCGTCAGAACCGAAGGAGGAACTGT
>CAYTNI010000569.1:0-2033 GCA_964439115.1 uncultured Saprospiraceae bacterium | reverse complement strand
AGTTTATAGTTGAAGATGTTGATGCCCGAATGATTGGCTCTGCGGAAAGGATACGATTAGTCGCAGGCAGGTTTGTATGGTATCATCATTTGCGTCCCAAATGGCATGTTTGTTTGGGTATTTTCCTGTAAGGGCAAGCCCTTGTGGTTGCCCTGATTATCACGGTTGCCCCGAAACCATGCTTGCCCCGGTTACCATAATGTTCCTCCGAATTGTACGAATACAGGGTAATGACCCATATCATGATGATCGCGACGGCATAGGGCAACCACAAGGGATTGCCCCTACGATTGAGTGAATGTACCTGCCGTTGCGAAGGGTTACACCCTTCCCTGTGGTATTTTGCCTTTTCAGGGCTAAAAGCCCCAGCCATTCTCCATTTTCACGCCTCAGCCGGAGCCAAAATGGCTAATTTTTATTTCCAAAAAGAACATTGAGATAGCTTCTGGTTGGCCGTAGCCCTTTGCCATATGGCGATTGACTGTCCATGGCCGACCGGTCTTAGCCAGGTTAAATGTTTGTCCGTTTGATTGGTTGTAGGATAATTTTTGGTTGCCAAACCCTAATTTTGCGACACAACAATTCAGTATCGGCGGGATTGATGTTTACTGTAGTTTGATATTATTTGAACGTTTTAATGCCTTAAAAATGGTAAGGAAAAAACTTTTAGCGCTTTTAATCCTGGGAGCTTTGTGGAGCAGCCATGATATGTACTTCAAAATGAGTACTTATAGATTGGCACCCAACACGCCTTCAAGAATTCAATTGTTCAATGGGACTTTCGAGAAAAGTGAAAATACGATTGACCGCAACCGGATGGTGGATGTGAGTTTGGTAGGCCAAGGGGAAAGGATAGCAGTGGATACGGCGCAGTGGTCGGAGGAAGGCCGGGTGACGGTTTTGGATTTTACTACAGGGGCAGCAGGAACCTGGGTGGCAGGATTGTCCACTTATGCGCACAATATTGAGTTGTCGGCTGCGGATTTTAATGCGTATCTGGAGCACGATGGGGTGCTGGACATGCTGGCCTGGCGCAAGGAAAACGGGGCTATGGAAGAGGATGCCGTGGAGAAGTACTCCAAGCATGTAAAGACGATCTTTCAGGTGGGAGCGCAATTGAGTGAGGATTGGCAGGCGGTACTGGGCTATCCCATCGAGTTTGTACCGAAAAGCAATCCCTACGATTTGCATCCCGGGCACGACATGCAGGTGCAATTGCTCTGGCAAGGAGCGCCCCTGGCTAATCAATTGGTGTATGTAGGATCGGAGGGCGAGGTGCATGACCATGGGGATGGAGCGGAACACAGCCATGCAAATTTGTCTGAATACCGTACGGATGACCAGGGTTTGGTAGCATTCCCTATCGCACAAGCGGGGATTTGGTATTTGCGCACCATTTATATGACCCTGTCCAAAGAGGAGGGTTTGACGCATGAGTCTAACTGGGCAACGCTTACTTTTGAAGTGGGGGAGGGACATAGCCACAGTCATACCGCTACGGAACATAGCCATGCAGATGAGGCGCCCCTGGGGTTGCCTGCCTATGTGTATTGGTTGGGCAGTATAGTGCTGGTATTGGGTCTTTTCTTTTGGTTTAACCGCAAGCGGGCATGAAAAGAAAGATAGCAGGACTTTTGTTGCTGGGACTACCGTTTGTCGCACTGGCCCATGGGGTTAGTGATGCAGATCAGGAAATATTGATGAACGGTGGCCTTTGGGCTTATGTGCGGGTAGGAGCGGGCCACATGCTTACGGGTTATGATCATTTGTTGTTTCTGGCAGGGGTGATTTTTTACCTGAGCGGCTTCAGGGATATCGTTCGGTTTATCACGGTTTTTACTCTGGGGCATAGCATTACACTCATCCTGGCGACTTATTGGGGGATTCGGGCCGATGAGCACCTGATTGATGCGGTGATTGCCTTGAGTGTATTGTATAAAGGTTTTGAAAATCTGGGAGGTTTCGATAAATGGCTCAAAATTGCTGCTCCCAATTTATTGCTGATGGTATTTATTTTTGGGTGGATACATGGA
>CAYTNI010000568.1:0-2036 GCA_964439115.1 uncultured Saprospiraceae bacterium | reverse complement strand
CGGTTAGCGGGGTGCCCCGGCGAATGGAGGCACTACGAGCCATGGAGCGCGCCAGATTTTCCTTGACGCCAATTTGAAGATTTACATTTTGGCGGTATTGTTCCAGAAGGTTCTCCAATACCAGTAGTTCATCTTTTTTGCCGGAGAGCTCAGCCGGAAGTCCGTTGATGACAAAAGTATTCTGGCCAAATTCCTGGATATCGAACCCCAGCAGGTTAATTTGTGGCAGGATTTCCTTGAGCAGTACGGCATCGGCGGGGGGCAGGGCGATGGTTCGCGGGAAAAGCTGTTGCTGGCTGGCAGCGGTTTGTTGTTCCAGCACATGAAGGAACTGCTCGTACAATATGCGTTCGTGTGCGGCCTGTTGATCGATGAGCAGAAAGCCTGATTTAATGTGGCTTACGATATACGTGGCATGGATTTGATAGGGGGTCTTTTGGGATTTATCCTCTTTTTCCGGCTCTGAGCCCCAGGCGCTTTCGATGGTCAGCGTATGGTCGGCGGAGGGATGAGAGGAGCCGGGGTTGCCGGTATTGTCATCCAGGCCTTCGTAAAGTTTTTCCCAGTGGCGGAGGTTATCTGCCTGGCGGCGTGTAATTTCCGCCGGGGAGGAGGGGCGCCCGGACTGAAAATTGCCTCCAGACTGCTGGAAGTTGCTCTGGAGATGATTGCCGGGCTGTAGGGAGGAAAGAGGCAAGGAGTTTTCTTGTTCGAAATCCAGGGTAGGGGTAATACTGTGACTTCCGAGAGCATGACGTACGGCCACACGCAGGTAGTTGTACACAAGCCGTTCGTCATCAAATTTGATTTCCTGTTTGGTGGGATGGACGTTTACGTCAATATGGGCGGGATCAATTTCCAGAAACAGTACATACAAAGGGAAGCTCTCCTGCGCAAGCAAATCTTCGTAGGCGCTCATCACCGCGTGGTGCAGGTATCCGCTTCGGATAAACCGGCGGTTGATGAAAAACATCTGCTCTCCGCGGGTTTTCCTCGCGAATTCAGGTTTGCCCACAAACCCTTCAATTTTCAGCACATCGGTATCCTCCTTTACGGGCACGAGCCTCTTGTTGTAAGGGGCGCCGAAGATACTTACCAGGCGTTGCCGCAGGTTGGAGGCGGGCAGGTGCAAAATCTCTTCATTGTTGTGGTGCAGTGAAAAGAAAATATCCGGGTAAGAAATGGCGACACGCTGAAATTCCTCCAGGATATGACGCATTTCCACTGCATTGGATTTCAGGAAGTTGCGACGTGCCGGAACATTGTAAAACAAGTTTCGCATAGAAATGCTGGTACCCACGGCGGTTTGGCACAACTCCTGCAATTTGAATTCGGAGCCTTCAATTTGTATGCGTATCCCAAGCTCGTCTTCGAGGCGCCGGCTGCGCAGTTCTACCTGCGAAACGGCTGCAATGGAGGCCAGTGCTTCGCCGCGAAAGCCCATGGTGCGAATGGCAAACAAATCGGATGCCTGACGGATTTTTGAAGTAGCGTGGCGTTCGAAGCACATGCGGGCGTCGGTTTCAGACATACCACACCCGTTGTCAATGACCTGTACCAGGGTTTTTCCTGCATCTTTGACAATGAGTTTGATTTGCGAGGCTCCGGCATCTACTGCATTTTCGAGTAACTCTTTTACTGCCGATGCCGGCCGCTGTACCACTTCTCCAGCCGCAATCTGGTTAGCGATGGCATCGGGTAAAAGCTGGATGATATCGGCCATGTATGTTCTTTCCTTTTGAAGTTTTTAGTGTCCGCCCTGGCGCGCCAGATAAGGGAGCAGGACGTTGAATAACAACAGCACGAGCAGGCCCAGAAAAAAGATAAGTGCAATGACCAGCATATTGGAGCGCGTGGTCATTTTTCGGCGGTAATGGATGGCATCCAAAGCTTCCGGGCGTCGGAAGCCGCTGGCAATTCTCGCTTTCATGCCTTCGGCGTCTCCCTTCTGTATATCTTCCAGTTCCTTTCGCCGCTTTTCGCGTGCTTCCTTCTCGGCATCGAAGTAGCGCGGCTTGAAATCAAACTGAACCGGT
>CAYTNI010000567.1:0-2049 GCA_964439115.1 uncultured Saprospiraceae bacterium | reverse complement strand
GTCAATCGGCAAGCCGGCGGGGCAGCCATCCACCACCACACCTAAGGCCGGGCCATGTGATTCCCCGAAGGTAGTAATACGGAACGCCTCCCCAAATGAGTTACCCGCCATTCCAAATTTGTTTATATACATCGGAACCGGAACAAGGCCCTAATTGTTGCATGGTTTTTAATTTTGCGACGCCCGGAAGCATCCTTCCGGCCTCGAAACCACCTCGCACATGCAATTTGAGCCAAAAGACCTGTTTGAAAGGTTGGAATTTGATAAAATTATTGACTTGCTGCAAAGCCTTTGCCTGGGCGAACTCGGTCGCCAGGAGGCAAGTGCCATCCTCCCCGAAACGCAGCTGGTAAGTATTGAGCGCAAGCTTGAGGAAGCCCGGGAATTCCGAATGACCTTTGACCGATTCGACCCTTTCCCCATTACCGCCTATTTTGATATCGAACCGGATTTGCGCCTGTTGAGCATTGAGGATTATGTGCTCAGCGAAGAGGCTTTCCGCCGTATTCATATCGTCTTGCGATTCACCAAAGAAATTTTCAGGTATTTCTCCCCGGAGCGGAGACTGCTCTACCCCACATTGCATGAAATTGTGCGGCCGCATACTTTCGAGGAGGCACTGATTAAGCAAATTGAGGGCATAATTGATGAAGATGGTAATATTCGACCGGATGCTTCACCGGAATTGATGCGCATCCGAAAAGCCATTATTTCCAAGCAGGGAGAACTCGACCGTGCGTTCAGGCGGATTATTCAGGAAGCCCGGCAGCAGGGTTGGCTCAGCGATAACGTGGAAAGTGTTCGCAACGGAAGGAGAGTACTCAGTGTACCCTCCGAACACAAAAGAAAAATCAGAGGAATCATTCATGATGAATCCGCCACGGGACGAACAGCATTCATCGAACCGGAACCCATCATCGAAATCAACAATGATATTTTCGATCTAGAGCAGGATGAACGCCGGGAGATATACCGCATACTCAAAGAATTAAGTGCAGCTTTACGCCCTTTTGTAGAACCCATAAGAGGCTATCTGGCCTTGTTGGTACATTTCGATGTACTACAGGCAAAAGCAAGAATGGCTGTGCAGATGGACGGTTTGAAGCCCAGGGTGGTGGACAAACCCCAACTTGGGTTTATTAAAAGTTCCCATCCTCTGTTGTTATTGCGCAACCGGAGTTCAGGGAGAAAAACTATTCCGTTCTCACTTCATCTGCAACATGACAACCGACTGCTTTTATTGAGCGGACCCAATGCCGGAGGAAAATCAATCACCATGAAATCGGTAGGTCTGCTACAGTTGATGGTGCAGTCTGGCTTGTTGGTACCCGCAGCCGTGGAGTCGGAGTTTGGTATTTTTCATCGCTTTTTTGCAGATATCGGCGACCAGCAATCCATTGAGGATGACTTGAGTACTTATAGTTCCAGACTGGCCAACATGAAAGTTTTTTTGGACCATGCAGATCGCAGGACACTGGTTCTGATTGATGAATTCGGTTCCGGTACAGACCCCAAAATGGGGGGTGCAATTGCAGAAGCCATCCTTCGCGAACTCAACTTTAAAAAGATTTGTGGCATCATCACTACCCACTTCTCCAACCTGAAAATTTTCGCATTCAAGACCAAGGGCATCGTGAATGCGTCCATGCACTTTGACAAGGACCACTTGCGACCAACCTATGAGCTCAAGGTCGGGAGGCCGGGAAGTTCCTATGCGTTTGAAATTGCTCAAAAAAGCGGCCTGGATGCCAAAGTCATCGAATACGCCCGTAAACGCACCGGTGAACAGGAAGGTGCCGTGGATCAGCTCCTGATTGACCTGCAGCGGGAAAAGCAGGAACTGGAGGAACAAATCGCTCAACTCGCCCTCAAAGAACAAAAGGCAGATAAACTCATCAAGAGTTACGAGCAGATGTTCAAAGATCTTGAGTTCAGGAAAAAAAGACTCAAACTGGAAACCAAAGAAAAGGAACTGCAGCAGACAGCCCATACAAATCGGGATGTCGAACAGCTAATGCGAGAAATCAGAGAGGAGAAAAACCTGGAGAA
>CAYTNI010000566.1:0-2053 GCA_964439115.1 uncultured Saprospiraceae bacterium | reverse complement strand
TAATCTATTTTCAAGGCATTTAAAAAAACTTCCTGAGGTATCCTGATTTTTCCAGTGTTGAAAGGTTCGCATTAGGGCATGTTGCAGCAACGGCAGTTGATCCATGTCGTCGCCAAGCTCCCAAAGCAGCCTATTCACGAGCGCAGCATCTATTGGGGCGCCAACAACCGCTAAAGGCCCCGAAATGGCTCGTCGAAGATTCTCCTGGGTAAGACGGGGTACGAGATACTGTCCTTGATTCATAATTTCGGGCAAACCCCGGAAATGAACGCACTCACCCAAAAATTCAGACCGCATCGTCACTACTACGTGAATATGGGATCCTTCCTGTTGCACGGCAGTGATGAGCAAATCCACAAAATGCGCTGCCTCTCCTTCCGGGATGTCGCGGGAAAACCGGAAAAGTTCCTCGAACTGATCTACGATGATAATGGTCTTCTCGAATTCGCCTTGCGGCCCTTCGGCTTCGAGGAGGCCAAATGAGCTTTCCTTTAAGATTGGTAATAAGCGCTGGACTTTTTCTGTAAATGCTCCGTCAGCCGTATTTTCCCGACCCGCATCGGCGAATGCGGCAGCGAGGTTCTGTATCGGGCTGTTGCCGGGACGACAGATGACGATTTTCCAGTCATATATCCACTTTTGGCTCCTGCCGGCATGAAGGGCTGGAATCATGCCTGCCCGCACCAGGGAGGATTTTCCGCTTCCAGAATTGCCGAGTACCCCAAGAAAGCGCGCGGCCATAAGGCGTGAGATTAGTTCTGCCGCCTGCCCTTCACGACCAAAAAACAGGTGCGCTTCTGAAGTCCGATAAGGCCGTAAACCCGGGTAAGGATTTCGAAGAGATTCCTCTGCATCAATTATTTCCATGGCCTGTGCGTGACGCTGCAAGTCCAGGTAATACTCATCTCTTTGGTAGTGTAAATATTCAGCCATGGTGCGGAGGTTTCAGGAATTGGCGTAAGCGGGTTTCAAAATCAGGGTCGGTACAGTCAATAACCTCACATTGATGACTTCGCACCTGTCGCAGGCGGGTCTGTAAATCCGGTTCCGCCACACAAATGGCTATGCTGGACGGCATTTTATTCTCATTGGCTATTTTCATCAAATCCACCTGGGTTGCTTTACACCAGGCAACAGTGGCATTTCTGAGCAAAATAACAGCCTTGTGCGAAAGCAGCCAGAAATCCCTGAAGATTCTATCGGGATCCACTTTAGGTTCATCGCCCTGAAAAACCGGGCATAAAACCTCGCATTGATGTTCAAAGATTAAGTTGTCAATTCGATTACGGAGCTCATCTTCAATATCGCGTTGGTCATGTACAAAGAACACATTTGGCACTTCCTTTTTCACCTTCGCTACCGGTTCACTGGCCTTTTTTTGCTGATATTGGCGAATGATATCCAACAGGTAGTCCTTTGTTTTTTTCAATTCCTGACCGGGAATTTGACGAATTTGTGCATTTTCCATCGTGTCTTTCTGCAGTTGTTGGAGAAATTCCTGATGGACAACCGAGGCTTCCCCGTGGGTATCGGTATAGGTCAGCAGCTTAAAATCTCCGTCCCGCAGTGTTACCTCCTTCGACATCCTGTATTGCAGGTGCGCAATAGGTTCCTGAGTATCGCGTGCCTTTATTCCTTCGATATCATCAAATAAATGAATGGAGATGATAGATTTCCGGATGTATTGTCGGGTCAATGCTTCTATTTCGGTTGCGCTTAACTGATCGAAATTTTGGCTTCCTTCTTCAGCCTCATCGGGAAGAATCCGAACGTTTAATTTGCGGTATTTCCGCTGTTCCTGAAGTTCCCTGACAAGGCTGTTTCGAAGAACCTGCAGGTTTCTGGATGTAGTTCCAATGAATACTGACAATGCTTCCTCCTCCGCGCTAATGGCTGGCTTGTCTGGTATTTCCCTGAGCCGTGACAATAGGTTATGGATATCGTTAGAAAGCTCCGAAATTTTGGTTGAAAAAGTTGGGTCGTGCTCGTTGATGGGAATAGGACTGCGGTAGAAATCTTTGTATAGAATTTGTTTTTCTTTTAAAAAATTGTG
>CAYTNI010000565.1:0-2067 GCA_964439115.1 uncultured Saprospiraceae bacterium | reverse complement strand
TCATTGTGTTGGGGGTTTTTCCATATACTTCTCAGCGAATCCAGTGTTTCCTGTGCTCGGGTTGTTGGATTCAAAAACAGATTTAGAAGAAAGAAAATGGCTATGCCTCTCATCTTAAGGTTGAGTCAGACTTGTGATTGGTGTCGAAATAATAAAGTGCGTTTTGAAGCTTTTGTTCTGGCGACGAAAACCATCACTAAATGACCAATCCAGCTGCGATTAGTGGCAGCTCTGACCAGGAGGCGCAAAATTGAAATTTATTTATGTAATACAAACACCAATTTAGGTATCCGTCAGTGTTAATACACTTTTACCCGTGGGACGGGCTGGTGGTGGAAAGACTTAGTGGCAGGTTTAATTCCGCCATGGAGATTACTTCTGCAAAGTCCAGACCCAATTTACCGCACTTCCTCTGACCCGCACGTAGCCGATGCTTTCTCCGCGCTCCACCCGAAACAGGGTGAGATCTTCGTAGCGCTCCAGCCGATCGTAGTTGGGCGGTAGCAACTCACTGCCACGGGTGTCAAGCAGGCCGTAAAATCGCTGCGGATTGGTGATGATGCTGCCGTCAGGCTGAATATGCAGCTTGCGGTATTTGGGAGGCACTATCATCACTCCACGCCGGTTGATGGCACCCAGATTGCTCTTGCGGCGGCCATCCAGCAACACCCTGAATCCTGCAACGCCTTGCTGAAAGGGCATTACCTCGGCAAAATACCGGCCAAACCGGTTGTTGCCCTTCGCATCACTGAAATAACTCAACTTGATTGAACCCAGCGGCTCCTCTATACAAAATATACCTTCCGAAAAAGCAATAGGCGCTCCGGCTGCAATTTCCGTCACCTTCCCTTCGCGATCCATTATTTGCATACCCTTATCGCTTTTTACCAGCGTCACGCCCCCGCGGAAAGTGCCTGCCTGCTCAAATCCCGAAGGGAAAACCTGACGTCCCGTAGTATCCACATAGTACCACAACGCACTGTTGGCGTACTTAACCTTCACCAGGCCCTCCGAGACTGTGTCCACCGCGCTGTACTTTGCCTCCAGCACCTGACGGCCAAGGGTATCCACCAAACCCCATTTCCCCAAGGCTGTTTTTACCGCGGCAAAACCATGAATAAAAGGACGGATTTCTGTATGTGACGGCGGTACCACCACATCGCCAAAGCGGTTGATGATGCCCTGCTTCTGCTCCCTGCTGCTGAAAACGGCAAAGCCTGACGGCTGCCAACCTCCGGCATGTCGCAGCTCCGGAAGGTCGCGGGTTATCCTGCCGGTGCTGTCAATCAGATGATAACGGGACTGCTCACCGGAAGATACGCGCACTAAGGCGCGACCATCAAAATAATCCATGGGCAGCGGGTTGAATTCGTACCCGGTAGCAGTAGTACCTGACAGACTTTTCAAGGTGTGATGGTACTTTGGCTCAAAAACCACCCTGCCCTCACGGTCATAACACCCCCACAACCATCCCGAAGGGGCTTTGAACCAGCATCGCCCGCCCTTAAAATCTCCCAGGAACGCACTCATCCTGACAGGGATATTCGTAGAAAATACCTGGCGGCCACCGGGGTCAATGACTACCAGAAACCCTTCCGGATTGGCCACCACAGCTCTGCCCTCCGAAAAAGAACGCGCATAGCGGAAAGCGGGTGGGATGGCAACCTGCCCGGTGCTGTCTAAATAGCCCCAAAGGCGGGTGTCGGGATCCATGAATTGGGCATACCCTTGCGAGAAGGGCCTCAGTCGCGTAGGGTTTACAAACAACTCAACGCCCTTGGGGGTAAAGTAAAAGGTGGGCGTGCTGTCCGCTTCTACGAGCAATATATCTTCAAGCCGCGTGATTTGACTATACTTCGCCGGCGTAAGCGGCAGCCCCTGATGATCGAGCAGACCGTAGTCGGCGTCCGGCCGGCCAAAAGCTTCGCGCCGGTTGTACCGCAGATAAAACGCCGTGCTGTCCTCCTCCTGATAATCAGTGACGTAATCGGCCTCCGGGATGGCGTAAAGTAGCCCCTGTTCGTTGATATAAGCCCAGCGCACAGGACTTTCAGGCGTAGATACTAC